>DASSPL010000471.1:0-5461 GCA_035699685.1 Burkholderiales bacterium
GCCGAGGCCAAGGAAGGCACGCTGACCGCGCATTCGAGCGGCGAGCAGGGCCGGCTCGGCCTCACGTCGCTTACGAGCGACGAGTTCCAGCGCATTTCCGCGATCAATCGGCGCTACCGCGAGAAATTCGCCTTTCCCTGCATCGTGGCCCTGAAGCTACATTCGAGCCGCTCGAGCGTTCTCGACGAGATGGAGCGGCGCCTTGCCAACCGGCCGGACGAGGAGCTGGCCGCCGCGCTCGAGCAGATCGGCCACATCACCCGCGGGAGACTGGATCGCATGCTGAGGACAGACTGATGGGCAAACTCACCACACACGTGCTGGATACGGCGCGCGGCCGTGCCGGCGCCGGCGTCCGCGTCGAGATCTACCGGGTGGAAGGCCAGTCGCGCATCGCCCTGGGCGAGACGAAGACCAACGCCGACGGGCGCACCGACGCGCCGATGCTGGAAGGCAGCCGGTTCACCAACGGCGAATACGAGCTCGTGTTCCACATCGGCGCCTTTTTCGACAACAACGCCTTCTACGACCGCGTCCCGATACGGGTGCGCATCAACGACGCCGCGCAGCACTACCACGTTCCGCTGCTATGCTCGCCCTGGGGATACACCACGTATAGAGGAACATAAGGGGGCACCCAGCATGAGAGTCCTTCTCGCCGCGGCGCTGCTCGTCGCCTCGAGCGCTTTTGCGCAATCCTGGCCGGCGAAGCCGATCCGCATGATCGTCACGTTCTCGCCGGGCGGCTCGTCCGACATCGTGGCGCGCCTGATCGCCATTCCGCTGCAGGGCGAGCTCGGGCAGACGGTGATCGTCGACAACAAGCCGGGCGCGGGCGGCACGATCGGCGCGCTGGAGGCGGCGCGCGCCGCCCCCGACGGCTACACGCTCCTCCTTTCGAACAGCGCCCCGATCAGCATTTCGCCCGCCATGCAGGACGAGCCACGCTACGACCCGGTGAAGGCCTTCACGCACGTGAGCTACATCGGCTCCGTGGCCAACGTCTTTGTGATCCATCCGTCGGTGCCGGCGAAGAACATGGGCGAGCTCATCGCCTGGATCAAGGCGCAGCCCAACCCGGTGAACTACGGCTCGGGCGGCATCGGCTCCATCGGCCACATCGTCGGCGAGACGATGAAGAACGAGCAGGGGCTGAAGATGGAGCACGTCGGCTACAAGGGCTCCTCGCCGATGCACAACGATCTGCTCTCCGGCACCATCAAGCTCGCCATCGACACGCTGCCGCAGAACGTGCCGTTCATGCGGGACGGCAAGCTGCGCGCGCTCGCGGTGACCTCGCCCTCCCGCGCGCCGATGGCCGCCGACGTGCCGAGCGTGCAGGAGCTCGGCCACCGCAGGCTGGTCGCCGAGAACTTCCTCGGCGTCTCGGGCCCCGCCGGCCTGCCGCGCGAAGTGGTCGCGCGCCTGCACGCCGCGATGAAGAAATCGCTCGCCGAGCCGAAGGTCGCGCAGCGCCTGGCCGAGCTCGGCGTCCAGGGACGCGACATGTCCCCGGAGGAGTTCACCGCCTTCGTCGCCAACCAGGTGAAGGATTGGTACAAGCCCGTGAAGGACTCCGGCGCAAGATTGAACTAACGGCAACAACTAATTCGGGGTCAGGGCCGTAATTATTTAGATGCCGGGCGTTTCCATCCATGTGGTCGATGTTTCACGCGGTGTTGTCGCCGAGGGGATGCACGTTGAATTGCGGGCGGCGGATGGGCGCACGCTGGCGTCAGGCGCGACGAATGCGAAAGGCCTGCTAGAGCATCCCGCTCTGGCGACCACGTTCGAAACGGGTAATTACGAAGCCGTATTCCACGTGAGCGCCTATTACCGGCGCCAGGACCGCGTGGATCTGCCCAAGGTGCCGTTCCTGGACGTCGTGCATTACCGCTTCGGCATCTCTGATTCCCAGCAGCACTACCACCTGCCCTTCAAGTGCACGCCTTGGGGTTACTCCTGCTTCCGGGGAGGCGCGTAGCCCAAGTTGGAGGCGTATCTCCTCGACTGGCTGAACCTGCTGCTGCGCTGGGCGCATGTCATCGTCGGCATCGCCTGGATCGGCGCGTCGTTCTACTTCATCTGGCTCGACAACCACCTCGAGCCTTCCAGGGACCCCAAGCTCGCGGGCGAGCTGTGGGCGATCCACGGCGGCGGCTTCTACCGCGCGGAGAAATACAAGCTCGGCCCGGCCGAGCTGCCGCGCACGCTGCACTGGTTCAAGTGGGAGGCTTACTGGACCTGGATCACCGGCTTTGCCCTGCTGGTTTCGTTCTACTACGTCAACGCCGAGGTCTATCTCATCGACCCGCAGGTCATGCCGCTCTCCAAGGCCATGGCGATCGGCATCAGCATCGGCAGCCTCATCGTGTGGCTGGCCGCCTACGAAGGCCTGTGCCGCTCGGGAATGAGCGACAACGTGCTGGCCGTCGTGCTGTTTCTGCTGCTGGTCGCCACCGCGTGGACGCTGACCCAGGTGTTCAGCGGGCGCGGCGCTTTCATCCATTACGGCGCCATCATCGGCACGATCATGGTCGGCAACGTCGCGCACGTGATCATTCCCGGGCAGCGGCGCATGGTGCAAGCGGTGACCGAAGGCCGCGCGCCCGATCCCAAGGACGGGGCGATGGGCAAGCAGCGCAGCGTGCACAACACCTATTTCACGCTGCCCGTGGTGCTGGTGATGATCTCGAACCACCACGCGATGCTCTTCGGCCACCGCTGGAACTGGCTGGTGCTGGTCGGCATGACGCTCGCCGGCGCGCTGATCCGCGTCTGGTTCGTGATGCGGCACAAGGGCCGCGCGCCGGCGTGGGTGTGGATCGCGGGCGCATTGGCCACCGTCGCCGTCGCATGGCTGATCGCGCCCCAGCCCCAGCCGGTCACCACGGCAAAGGTCAGCTACGCCGAGGTGCGCCACGTGCTCGAGGAGCGCTGCACCGCGTGCCACGCGCAGCGGCCGAGCTTCCAGGGCATCGCCGAGGCGCCCAAGGGCGTGATGCTCGACAGCGAGGAGCGCGTGCGCGCGCATGCCGCGCAAATCCACCAGCAGACCGTGCTGTCCCGGGCGATGCCGCCCGGCAACCTCACGAAGATGACCGAGCCGGAACGCGAGCTGCTGAGACGCTACCTAGCGAGATGAGCTGAGCGGCAATCGACACGGCCACCTCGGCCGGGTGCTTGCCCGCCTTGAAGAGACCGATCGGGCAGACGAGCCGTGCAGCGTCGACACCGCGCGCCTTGAGCCGCGCGCGGAACTTGGCCGCTTTCGTTTCCGATCCGATCAGCCCCACGAACCGCACGTCCTTCCTCTTCAGGATGCGCTCGACGATGTCCAGGTCGAGCGCATGGCTGTGCGTCATCACCAGGTAGCACGCATCGGGCGGCGCCTCGTCCACCATCCATTGCGGCTCTTCCTCGATCACGACGCGCGTATTCGAAGCCACGGCGGCCGGGAAGGCATCCGGCCGTGGATCGACCCACACCAGGTTGCAGGGCAGGCGGCCGAGGATCGCCGCCACTTCGCGTCCGACATGCCCGGCACCGAACAACGCGACGTGCAGGCTGGAGGGATCGGCCTCGACCGCGTCCCTGCGCGTGAATTCCAGCGTCACCGCGCCGCCGCAGCACTGGCCGAGCGCGTCGCCCAGCGCAAACTTGCGGCTGCGATGGGTCTCGCCCGAAAGCAGCATCTCGCGCGCGATCTTGAGCGCGGTGTACTCGAGGTTGCCGCCGCCGATGGTGCCGTGGGCCTCGGTCGCGCCGACCCACATGCGGGTGCCGGATTCGCGCGGCGCGGATCCCCGGGTTTGCACCACCTTGATTTCAATGAGCGAGGGCATGGATCGCCTTCAGGATGTTCTCCGGCGTCGCCGGCGCTTCCAGCGGGACCGGCTCCTTCGATTCGCGGGTGGCGCCGACGGCGTCGTAGAGGGCGTGGAACACCGACAGGGCCAGCATCAGCGGCGGCTCGCCGACCGCCTTGGAGCGGTAGACGATGTCGCGCTCGTTGCGGCCGCGCTCCCACAGCCAGACGTTGAACTGCGGCGGGCAGTCGCTCGCCACGGGGATCTTGTAGGTGGACGGCGCGTGCGTCAGGAGCGCGCCCTTCGCGTCCCAGACGAGCTCCTCCATGGTGAGCCAGCCCATGCCCTGGATGAAGCCGCCTTCAACCTGCCCGCGGTCGATCGCCGGGTTCACCGACTGGCCGACGTCGTGCAGCAGGTCGGCGCGCAGCAGGCGTGATTCGCCGGTCAGCGTGTCGATCGCCACTTCCGACACCGCCGCGCCATACGCGAAGTAATAGAACGGCTCGCCCTGGAAGCTCTTCGCATCGAAGTGGATCTCGGGGGTGCGAAAGTAGCCGGTCGCCGAGAGCTGCACGCGCGCGTGATACGCCTCCTTCACCACCTCGGCAAAGGTCAGCGTCTTGACGCTACCGATGCGCACCTGGTTGGCGGCGAACACGACCTCGGCGGGCTTCACCCCGTAGGCCTGCGTGCAATGCGTCACCATGCGCTCGCGCAGCGTGCGGCACGCGGCGCGCGCCGCCTCGCCGTTGATGTCGGTGCCGCTGGAGGCCGCGGTCGGCGAGGTGTTCGGCACTTTCCCGGTCGTCGTGGCGGTGACGTGCACATGCGAGACGTCGATGGCGAATTCCGCCGCCACCATCTGCGCCACCTTGATCAGCAGGCCCTGCCCCATCTCGGTGCCGCCGTGGTTGAGGTGCACGCTGCCGTCGGTATAGATGTGCACCAGCGCGCCGCCCTGGTTCATCTGCGTGGCCGTGTAGGCAATGCCGAACTTGACCGGCGTGAGCGCGAGGCCTTTCTTAATGAGGGGGCTGGAAGCATTGAAGGCCTGAATGCGCTTGCGTCGCTCGCGGTACTCCGAGCGCGCCTCGAGGTCCGCGATCAGCTCCGGCAGCACGTTGTCGCGCAGCGTCATGCCGTAATGCGTGACGTTCCGCGGCGCGTCGCCGTAGAGATTGCGCACGCGCACGTCCAGTGAATCCATGCCAAGCCGGCGCGCGACCGCGGCAATCACGCCCTCGATGGCGAACATGCCCTGCGGGCCGCCGAAGCCGCGGAAGGCGGTGTTCGATACGGTATTGGTCTTGCACCGGTGCGAGGTGACGCGCAGGTTCGGCAGGAAATAGCCGTTGTCGACATGGAACACGGCGCGGTCGTTTACAGCGCCCGAGAGGTCGGCCGAGATGCCGCAGCGCGAGGCGAGCATGAGGTCCAGCGCCTCGATGCGCCCGGTGTCGTCGCAGCCCGCGTCGTACTCGTAGAGGAAGTCGTGGCGCTTGCCGGTGCCGACGATGTCGTCGTCGCGATCGACGCGCAGCTTCACCGCGCGTCCGGTGGCTCGCGCGAGCAACGCGGCGGCGATGGCGTACACGGCGGCCTGCGTCTCCTTGCCGCCGAAGCCGCCACCGAGCCGGCGGAGCTCCACC
>DASSPL010000472.1:0-20318 GCA_035699685.1 Burkholderiales bacterium
CTCCGCAGCTGGGAGCCGCAGGTGCGCTACTTCTCGCGCATGTACCGCTGCATCGCCTACAACGCGCGCGGCTATCCGCCGTCCGACGTGCCCGAGGATTTCAACCGCTACTCGCAGGAGCGGGCGCGCGACGACATCCGCGGCGTGCTCGACGGCCTGAAGATCGACCGCGCGCACATCGTCGGGCTTTCGATGGGCGCGTTCGCCACGCTGCATTTCGGCCTCGCGTATCCGAACCGCGCGCTGTCCATCACCTTCGCCGGCGGCGCCTACGGCTCGCACCCGGCGCATTACCGGCAGTTCCAGCAGGACTCGCGCGCCAACGCCGAGAAGATCCAGAAGGAAGGCATGAAGAAGTTCGTCGACGGCTACGGCGTCGGCGCGACGCGCGTGCAGCTGCTGGCGAAGGACCCGAAGAGCTTCGACGAGTACCTCGCGCAGTTCCACGAGCACTCGGCGCTCGGCGCGGCGAACACGCTGCTCGGCGTGCAGTGCCGGCGGCCCTCGTTCTACGACCTGGCCGAGCCGCTGAAGAAGATGCGCGTGCCGGCCTTGCTCATGCTGGGCGACGAGGAGGAGCCGGCGCTGGAGGCGAATCTCTTCATCAAGCGCTGCGTGCCGACCGCCGGCCTCGCCGTGTTCCCGAAGAGCGGGCACGCCATCAACCTGGAGGAGCCGGCGCTCTTCAACCAGACGCTGGAAAGCTTCCTTCACCAGGTGGAAGCGGGACGCTGGGGCGCGCGTGATCCGCGATCGACGGTGCCCTCCCTCTATGGGCCCGGCGGCCGGCCATGACGTTGCGGGTGGAAAAACGCGACGCCGTGGGCTGGATCGTCTTCAACCAGCCCGCGAAACGCAACGCGATCAACAACGAGATGTGGCGCGGCATCCCCACGGCGATGGCGAGGTTCGACGCCGATCCCGAGGTGCGCTGCGTGGTGTTCCGCGGCGCCGGCACCGAGGCGTTCGCCGCGGGGGCCGACATCTCCGAATTCGAGAAGGTGCGCTCCGACAAGGCGGCGGTGGCCGACTACGACGGCCTGCTCGATCGCGTGCTGCATTCCATCCAGGGCTCGCTCAAGCCGAGCGTGGCGATGATCCACGGCTACTGCATGGGCGGCGGCCTGGAGGTCGCGCTGGCCTGCGACCTGCGCTACACCGGCGTCTCCGGCCAGTTCGGCATCCCGGCGGCCAAGCTCGGCCTCGCCTACAACGTCGAGGGCCACAAGCGCATGCTCGAGACCATCGGCCATGCGCGCACGCGCGAGATCATGTTCCTCGGCCGCCGCTATCCGGCCGACGAGGCTCTCGCCATGGGCCTCGTGCACCGCGTGCTGCCCGACGCGGAGCTCGAGACTTACGTGAACGACGTCATCCGCACGCTGTGCGAGAACGCGCCGCTTTCCATCGCCAACACCAAGGCCATCGTCGAGCAGTACGTGAAGTCGGAGGGCGCGCCCGATCCGGCGGTGATGCGCGCGGCGATCGAGCGCTGCGCGAGGAGCGCCGACTACGTCGAGGGCCGGCGCGCATTCATGGAGAAGCGCAAGCCGCGATTCACCGGTCGATGAAGATCACCGACATCCGCGTTCGGGCGGTGTCCGCGCCGATGAAGCGTCCCCTCGCGGCCAGCACCGGCAAGGTCGCGACCGCGGCTTTGCTGCTGATCGATCTCCAAACCGACCAAGGCGTCGTCGGCCGCTCCTATCTTTTCGGCATCGGAAAGCAGAACCTCGGCCCCATCGCCAAGGTCGTCGAGGTGATGACCGAGATGGTGAAGGGCGACGAAGTCGCGCCGTTCGACATCGAGAAGAAGCTGCGCGCGCGCCACGCGCTGCTCGGCGTGCACAACATCATCCTCTTCGCCATGGCCGGCATCGACATGGCGGCCTGGGACGCGCTCGCGCAGTCCTTCGGCCAGCCGCTGGTGCGCGTGCTCGGCGCCGCGCCGCGCCCCATCCTCGCCTACAACTCCAAGGGCCTGGGCATCATGGAGGCCTCGCCCCTGGCCAAGGAAGCGGAAGAGCTGGTCGCCGAAGGCTTCCGCGCGGTCAAGCTGCGGCTGGGCCGTGCGCAGGCCCGGGATGACCTCGACGCGCTGCGCGCGGTGAAGAAGGCCATCGGGCCCGACATCACGCTGATGGTCGACTTCAACCAGGCGCTGACGGTGGCCGAGGCGATCCGCCGGGGCCACATGATCGACGACGAGGGCGGCGTCTACTGGATCGAGGAGCCGATCCGCGCCGACGACTATGCCGGCGCCGCGCGGCTCGCGCGCGAGATCCGCACGCCGATCCAGCTCGGCGAGAACTTCATGGGCCCCGAGCAGATGGCGCAGGCGCTCGCCGCCGGCGCCTGCGACTACGTCATGCCCGACGCGCAGCGCATCGGCGGCGTGACCGGATGGATGCGCGCCGCTGCGCTGGCGCAGGGCGCCGGCGCCGAGATGTCGAGCCATCTCTTCCCGGAGGTGAGCTGCCACCTGCTTGCCGCCACGCCCACCTGCCACTGGCTGGAATACGTCGACTGGGCCGACCCGATCCTTGCGCAGCCCACCGAGCTGAAGGACGGGCACGTGGTCATCCCGTCGCAGCCGGGCGCCGGCATTGCATGGAACGAGAAGGCGGTGGAAAAGTACGCCATTTGATGTTTGACCGGCACTTCGCCCACTGGCCGCCGGGCGTGCCGCGGACGCTCGAGGTGCCGCGCGTCAGCGTCTACGCCAACCTGGCTGCCCGGGCCGCCGAGCGTCCCCGGCACTGCGCGATCAATTTCTACGGCACGGAAATCTCATACGGCGAGCTGAAGCAACAGGCTGACGCGCTTGCCGGATACCTCCAGCAGCGCTGCGGCGTGAAGAAGGGCGACCGCGTCCTCCTCTACCTGCAGAACTCGCCGCAGTACGTCATCGCTTTCTATGCGGTGGTGCGCGCCGACGCGGTCGTCGTGCCGGTGAACCCGATGAACCGCACGGAGGAGCTACGCCACTACGTCGACGATGCTCAGGCCAGGGTGGCCATCGTCGGCCAGGAGGTCCACGAGCGCGTCGCGCCGCTGCGGCTCGAGCATGTGATCGTCGCGACGTACTCCGACTTCCTGCGTAAGGACGCGGATCTGCCGGTTCCGGACTTCGTCCGGGCTCGCCGCGCGGCCACCGGCGCGATGGCCTGGCGGGAGGCGATCGAAACCGGAGCGCAGCCGGGCGAGCACCGGGCCGGACCGGACGACCTGGCGGTGATGCCGTACACGTCGGGCACCACTGGCAAGCCCAAGGGCTGCATGCATACGCATTCGAGCGTGCAGTCGACCACCGTGCCCTACCTCTACTGGCGCGGCGCGAGCGGCGATTCGGTCGTGCTCTCGGCGCTGCCGATGTTCCACGTCACCGGCATGCAGGCCGGCATGAACGCGGGCATCTACGTCGGCGCGACCATCGTCGTGCTCTCCCGCTGGGACCGTGACTGCGCGGCGATGCAGATCGAGCGCGCGAAAGTGACCACCTGGTCGGCGATCACCACCATGCTGGTGGACTTCCTGTCCAATCCGCGCCTGGCGGAATACGACCTGTCGTCCCTGAAGACGCTCGGCGGCGGCGGCGCGGCGATGCCCGAAGCGCTGGCGCGCAAGCTGGAGGAGGTGATCGGGCTGCCGTACGTCGAGGGCTACGGCCTTTCCGAGACCATGGCGCCGTCGCATATCAATCCGCCGCACCGGCCGAAGCGCCAGTGCGGCGGCATCCCGATCTTCAATACCGACGCGCGAATCCTCGATCCCGAGACGCTCGCCGAGCTCGGTCCGAACCAGGTGGGCGAGATCGTGGTGCACGGCCCCCAGGTGTTCAAGGGCTACTGGCGCCAGGAGCAGGCGACGCGCGAGGCTTTCATCGAGCACGACGGCAAGCGCTTCTTCCGCACCGGCGACCTGGGCTACTACGATGAGGAAGGCTATTTCTTCATCACTGACCGCCTGAAGCGCATGATCAATGCCTCGGGCTTCAAGGTCTGGCCCGCCGAGGTGGAGGCGATGCTCTACGCCCACCCCGGCATCAAGGAGGCATGCGTCATCGGCGCGCCCGACGGCTACCGCGGCGAGACCGTCAAGGCGGTGATCGTGCCGCGCGAGCCCGACCTCAAGGCGGAGGACATCATCGAATGGGCGCGCAGCCGCATGGCGGCCTTCAAGGTGCCGCGCGTGGTTCAGTTCGTCGAGCAGCTGCCAAAGACCGCCACGGGCAAGATCCTGTGGCGCGAGCTACAGGAGCGCGAGCGGGCCAAATGAGATTTCTCGGATGGATGTTCCTTGTCACAGCGTGGCCGGCGCTCGCCCAGGTGGCGATCGACAACCCATGGGCGCGGGCCACGGCCCCCGGGATCAAGGTGGCGGCCGGCTACATGGTGATCCGCAACCCGGGAGCGGCCGATCGCCTGCTTGGCGCGAGCACGAGCGCCGCCGAGCGCGTGGAGACGCACGTCACCGTGAAAGAGGGCGACGTCGCCCGCATGCGGCAAGTCCAGGGCTACGACGTGCCGGCAGGAGCCAGCCTGGAGCTCAAGCCGGGCGGCGCGCACTTGATGTTCGTCAACATCAAGGCGCCGTTCAAGGAGGGCGAGAAGATCCCGGTGGTGCTCAGGTTCGAGAAAGCCGGCGAGGTGAAGGCGCAGTTCCACGTCGGGCGCATCACCACGGGCGGCTCGCAGCATCACCACCACAAGGGGCATTGATGCGCCGCGCGTTCTTTCTCTTCTTCTTCGTGGCCGGGGCGGCTGCGGCGCAGGGCTATCCCGAACGTCCGGTGCGCATGCTCGTCGGCTATCCGCCGGGCGGCGGCACCGACCTCGTCGCGCGCCTCGTGGCGCAGCCGCTGTCCGAGCGCTGGAAGCAGCCGGTGGTGGTCGAGAACCGTCCGGGCGCCAACGCCATCATCGCCACCGAAGCGGTGGTGAAGGCAAGGCCCGACGGCTACACGCTGCTGATGGCCTACGCCACCGAGCTCGCGCTCAATCCGGCCACGCACAAGGCGCTGCCCTACGATCCGGTGCGCGATCTCGCGCCGATCGCGCAACTCGGCTCGGCGCCGCTGGTGATGGCCGTGCATCCATCGGTCGCCGCGCAAAACGTGCGGGAGCTTGTCGCGCTCGCCAAAGCGAAGCCGGGCGCGCTTTCGTACTCGTCTTCGGGCACCGGCAGCGTGCACCACTTCGCCGGCGAGCTCTTCAAGCTGCGCAGCGGCGCCGACATCGTGCACGTGCCGTACAAGGGCTCAGGGCCGGCGACCGCCGATGCCGTCTCCGGCCAGGTGCAGGTCACCTTTGCTTCGGTCGCTTCCGTGCTGCGCTTCGTCCAGGCCGGGCGGCTGCGTCCCCTCGCCGTCACCTCGCGGCAACGCTCGCCGCAGCTCGACGGCGTCCCCACCGCCATGGAAGCGGGCGTGCCCGATGTCGAGCTGACGAGCTGGTACGGGCTGCTCGCCCCCGCCGGCACTCCGCCGGCCGTGATCGACAAGGTTGCCGCTGACATCGCTGCCGTCCTCGCCTCGGCGGAAGTACAGAAGGGCTTCGCCGCACAGGGCCTGGACATGGCGAAGAGCTCGCCGGGCGCGTTCGCGGCCTTCATTCGCGACGAGGCCGGCAAGTACGCGCGCATAGCGCGTGCCAGCAATATCCAGCAGGATTAGGACGGCGCGAGCGCCATGCGCGCGACCCACCAGGCCAGGCCGGCGATGAAGGCCGAGCAGGGGATGGTCAGGATCCACGCCCACAGGATGTTGCCGGCGATGCCCCAGCGCACCGCGGACACGTTCTGCGCGGCGCCCACGCCGACGATGGCGCCCGTAATGGTGTGCGTGGTGGACACCGGGATGCCGAGGGCCGTGGCGATGAAGAGCATCGCGGCGCCGCCTGTCTCGGCGCAGAAGCCGCCGACCGGCTTGAGCTTGGTGATGCGCTGACCCATGGTCTTGACGATGCGCCAGCCGCCGAATGCGGTTCCCAGCGCGATGGTGATGTAGCACGCGACCACGACCCAGTAGGGAATAGGATCCTTCGGGCCGAGGGTTCCGGCGGCGATCAGCAGCATCCAGATGATGCCCGCGGTCTTCTGCGCGTCGTTGCCGCCGTGGCCCAGGCTGTAGAGCGACGCCGAGACGAGCTGCAGCCGGCGGAACCAGCGATCGACCTTGGACGGCGTGCTGCGCACGAAGAGCCACGACACGGCGAGCATCAGCATCGCACCGAAGATCATGCCGACGACCGGGGAGATGAAGATGAAGGCGACCGTCTTCAGGATGCCGGCGGGAAGCAGCGCCCAGGTGCCCGCCTTCGCCACGGCCGCTCCAACCAGGCCGCCGATCAGCGCGTGCGAGGAAGACGAGGGGATGCCGTACCACCAGGTGATGACGTTCCAGGTTATGGCGCCGGTCAGCGCTCCCAGCACCACGAAGTGGTCGACGATGCCCTGGTCGATGATGCCCTTGCCGACGGTCATGGCGACGCTGAGATGGAAGATGAACAGCGCGATGAAGTTGAAAGCCGCCGCGAGCAGCACCGCCTGGTAGGGCTTCAGCACGCGCGTCGACACCACCGTGGCGATCGAGTTCGCCGCGTCGTGGAAGCCGTTCATGAAGTCGAACGCGAGCGCGACGATGATCAGCCCGACCAGGATGCCCAGGCCGATCTGTGCGGAGCTCCCGTCCACTAGTGGAAGACCGTCAAATTCAGGAGTTCTCTAGGACGATGCCCTCGACGATGTTCGCCACGTCCTCGCAGCGGTCGGTGATCGACTCGAGCAGGTCATAGACCACGCGCAGCTTCATCACCTGCTTCAGGTCGTTCTCCTCGCGGAACAGCTTCGACAGCGCCGAGCGCATGACGCGGTCGGCGTCGGACTCGAGCCGGTCGATCTCGTCGCACAGCTTGAGGATCGCCGCCGAGCTCTTCACGTTGGTGAGCAGGGCCACGGTCTGCTTGACCCGGTCGCACGACAGGGCGCAGATCTCGGCCAGCTGCTTCGCCTCGGGCGTGACGCTCCTCAGGTCGTAGAGCGCGACCGACTCGGCCACGTCCTGGATCAGGTCGAGGATGTCGTCCATCGCGGTGATCAGCTGGTGGATCTGGTCGCGGTCGAACGGCGTGATGAAGGTCTTGTGCAGGAGCGAGATGCACTCGTGCGTGATCTTGTCCGCGGCGCGCTCGGCGTGGTCGATGCGCTGGGCGTGCGCGTCGAGCTCGTCGAAGCGCCCGATCATCGCCGCGAGCTCGCGGCTCCCCTCGACGATGCGCTCGGCGTGGGCGTTGAACAGGTCGAAGAACTTCCCCTCGCGGGGCATCAGGCGTCCGAGCATTGTTATTCCCTGGTTCCGAGGCCGAGCGATTGTAGCCGCTTCACCGCGGCCGCATCGAATCCCCAGTCGGCGAGCGCCTGCGCGCCGCCCTGGCCGCGCTCGGGCGGCGGACGCTGCACGCCCGGCGCGGTGCGCGAGAAGCGCGGCGCAGGGGCGGGCTGTTCGACATTCGAAACGCTCACATAGGAAGAACGTGCCGTGCTGTGCGGATGCGAGCGGGCCTCGGCCCAGCCCAGCACGGGAGCGAAGCAGGCGTCGGAGCCGTCGAAGACCTTGCACCATTCGTCGCGCGTCCTCGATCGGAAGGTGTCGGCGAAGCGGCGGCGCATCTCGGGCCAGCGGCCGCGATCGTGCTGGGGCGGGAGGTCCTTCAAGCCGAGGCGGGAGACCAGCTCGGCGTAGAACTTGTCCTCGATGGCGCCGATGGCCACATGCTTGCCGTCCGCGGTCTCGTACACGTCGTACCAGGGCGCGCCGGTGTCGAGGATATTGACGCCGCGCTCCTCGCTCCATTGATCGGCCTTCAGGAAACCATGGAACATCGTGGCGAGGAGGGCCGCGCCGTCGACCATAGCCGCGTCGACCACCTGGCCGCGGCCCGAGCGCTGCGCCTCGAGGAGCGCGCACGCCACGCCGAAGCCGAGCAGCATGCCGCCGCCGCCGAAGTCGCCGACCAGGTTGAGCGGCGGCACGGGCGCGGCGCCCTTGCGGCCGAAGGCGTGCAGCACGCCGGCCAGCGCGATGTAGTTGATGTCGTGCCCGGCGCGCGGCGCGAGCGGGCCTTCCTGGCCCCAGCCGGTCATGCGGCCGTAGACGAGCCTCGGGTTCACCGCCATCACCTTCTCAGGGCCCAATCCAAGCCGCTCCATCACGCCGGGGCGGAAGCCCTCGATGAGCACGTCGGCCTTCGAAGCGAGATCGAGCGCCGCCGCCACGGCCTGCGGCGACTTGAGGTCGAGCGTCACGGAGCGCTTGCCGCGCAGCATGACGTCGTACCACCGCTCGCGCTTGAGCCCGAGGCCGGACGAGCCCGGGCGGTCGACGACCAGCACGTCGGCGCCCATGTCGGCGAGCAGCATGCCGGCGAAGGGCGCAGGGCCGATCGCCTCGAATTCGAGGACCTTGATGCCGGCGAGCGGTCCCATCAGTTGTCGAGCTTCACGCCGACCGCGCGGATGATCTCGCCCCAGCGCCGGTCCAGCTCGCGCGCCACCTTGTTCATGTCCGCCGGCGGCAGGCCGGATGCCTCCGAGCCGCCGGCGGCGAAGAGATCGCGCACCGACGCGTGCTGGATGGCGCGCGCGAGATGCTGGTACACCGCCTCCACCGTCGCCGGCGGCATGCCGCCCGGGCCCCAGAACCACAAGTAGCCCCACATGCCGACGTCGTAGCCCTGCTCGCGCATCGTCGGCACGTCGGGCAGCGCCTGCTTGCGGGTCTCGGCGGCGGTGGCGATCAGCTTCACCTTGCCGGTCTTCGCGTTGGAGATCGCGGTGGTCGGGCCGTCGAAGAAGAGCTGCACCGTGCCCGTCAGGTGGTCTTTCATCGCGTCGCCGCTGCCCTTGTAGGGCACGTGCACGATGTCGATGCCGGCGAGGCGCTTGAAGAGCTCGCCGTTCAGGTGCGCGGTGCTGCCCGCGCCGAAGGAAGCGAAATTGAGCCTGCCCGGGTTCCTTTTCGCGTAGTCGACGAGCTCGGCGACCGTGTTGAACGGCACCGACGCGTGCGCGGTGAGCACCGTCGCCGAGCGGGCGCCGGTCGTGATGGGCGTGAAATCGCGGAACGCATCCCACGGCGGCTCGCGGAAGAGGTGCGGGATCTGCACGTGCGTGGCGATGGTGTAGAGGAGCGTATGCCCGTCGGGCGGCGATTTCTGCACTTCGCGCGCGCCGATCAGCGTGGAGCCGCCCGGGCGGTTGTCGACATAGACTGAAAGGCCCGACTGCTCCGCCATGCGCGCCGCGATGGCGCGCGCCTGGATGTCGGTCTGGCCGCCGGGCGGAAACGGCACCACGATTCGCACCGGCTTCATCGCCGCCGGGAATGTCTGCGCATGCGCCGCCACCACGAACAGTCCCAGCAGAACGGCAAGCGTGGTTCTCATCGCCGGCTCCTCCTCGTGCGCTAGTCTATAGTCTCCCGATGCCGGCGCGGCTCCCCGGGCGCATCGTCTGCCTCACCGAAGAGACCACCGAGACGCTCTACCTCCTCGGCGAGGAGAAGCGCATCGTCGGCATCTCGGGCTACACGGTGCGCCCGCCGCGCGCGCGGCGCGAGAAGCCGCGGGTGTCCTCTTTCCTGACTGCCCAGCAGGAAAAGATCCTCGAGCTCAAGCCCGATCTCGTCCTCGGTTTTTCCGATCTTCAGGCCGACATCGCGCGCGACCTCGCCAAGGCGGGCCTCAACGTGGTGCTCTTCAACCAGCGCTCGGTCGACGAGATCCTGTCCATGGTCCTGATGCTCGCCGCCATGGTCGGCGCCACCGGCAAAGGTGAGCAGCTGGTGGCCGAGCTGGAGCGAGGGTTGCAGGATATCCGCAGCGCGGCCGAGCGCCTGCCGCGGCGGCCGCGGGTGTACTTCGAGGAGTGGGACGAGCCGATGATCAGCGGCATCCGCTGGGTGAGCGAGCTCGTCGGCATCGCCGGCGGCGACGACATCTTCGCGGACCTCTCGCGCTCGCACGCGGCGAGCGGGCGCATCGTGTCTGCGCAGGGCGTGCTGGCGAAGCGGCCCGACATCATGATCGCGTCGTGGTGCGGCAAGAAGTTCAGGCCGGAGCGCGTGCGCGCGCGGCCCGGCTGGGAGGCGATTCCCGCCTACGAGGTGAAGTCGGCGGAGATCCTGCAGCCCGGCCCGGCCGCCCTCACCGACGGCGTGCGCCGGCTGCACGCCATCATCGCTGCCTGGGCCGGTGGATCGTCAGCTGCGGGAAGGGGATAGCGACGCCGCGCTCCTCGAAGGCTTTCTTCAGCCGCTTGAGGAACTCGCGCCGCACGTTCCATTGCTCGATCGCCGGCACGACCTTGAGCCGCGCGCGCAGCACCACGGCGGAGTCGGCCAGCTTCTCGACGCCCTGGATCTCGATGTCGTCGGCGATGCGGTTCTGCCACTTCGGGTCGGCTCGCAGGCCGGCGCCGACCTCGCGCATCACGTTCATGGCCTCCTCGACGTCGGCGGCGTAGTCGATGCCGACCTCGATCGCCGCCTGCGCGAAGCCGCGCGTGCGGTTGGTGACGATCTTGATCTCGCCGTTCGGCACGAAATGCACGTGGCCGTCGAAATCGCGCAGGCGCACGTAGCGCAGCGTGACCTCCTCCACGTGGCCGCCCTTGCCGGCGACCTCGACGACATCGCCCTCGCGCACCTGGTCTTCCAGCAGGATGAAGAAGCCGGTGAAGTAGTCCTTGATCAGGCTCTGCGCGCCGAAGCCGATCGCCACGCCGGCGACGCCCGCGGTAGCGAGGATCGGCGCCACCGAAATGCCGAAAGCGTCGAGGATCAGGGTGCCGGCGACGATGACGATGACGATGGTCGCGGCGTGACGGAAGACGCGGGCCAGCGTCTCGACGCGGCTGACCTCGTCGGGGCCTGTGCGCCGCTCCATGTAGGAGCGGAAGAGCCGGATGAGGCGCGCCGCCACCGCCTGGAGGACCCAGGCGATGACGAGGATGAGGACGACGCGCAGCGTCTGCGCGCCGAGGGCTTCTAGTGCAATCCTAGGCTGGCCTCGATGTTGCGCACCATGGCGACCAGGCGCGGCCCGAGATCGTCCTCGAGCTGGCCCTTCTTCACCATGAACGCGGGCACGATGCAGTTGAAGGCGACGATCTCGCCGTCCACCGTGCGCCGCATCGGCACGCCGACGGCATGCACCTCGCGGCGCAGCTCGCCGCTCGCCGCGCAGAAACCGCGGGCGCGGATGTCGTCGAGCGACTTGTCGATCGACGTGCGGTACTTGCGGTGGGCGTCCGGCTCCTTCACCTTCATCTGGTTGAGCACCGCTTCGCGCTCGGGCGGCGTGCAGGCGGCGAGGAAGGCGCGGCCGATCACCGAGTGCGAGATCGGCACCGACGTGCCGATGTCCGGCAGCGTGGTGATGCCGTTGCCGCTGCGGCACGACTCGACGTACACCATGTTCAGCCGGTCGCGCACGCCCATCGACACCGAGCCGTTGCAGTAGTCGGCGAGCTCCTTCATCAGCGGGCGCGCCACCTGGCGCACGTTCATCGAGGCGAGCAGCGGGTAGCCGATCGACAGCACCGCCGAACCGAGCTGGTACTTGCCCAGGCGCATGTTGTGCCGCAGGTACCCCAGCTTGGTGAGCGTGTAGGTCAGGCGCGACACCGTGGGCTTGGGCAGCCCGGTGCGCACGGAGATTTCCTTGTTGCCGAGCAGCGGCTCAAGGGGAGTGAAGCAGCGCAGCACTTCTAGGCCGCGGGCGAGCGTGGTGGCGAACTGCCGGTCGCCCTCGTGCTCGTAGCTGAAAGTTCCGGCCGGCTGGGGTGTAAGCGGTGCCGCGGGTTCTGGAGCGCCCATCAGGTTGCGATTCCCTTCGATCCGTTCTAGGAGGTTTGAAGCAGAGTGTTTCGTGTTTCGCTATTCTGGCCAGCGGTCCGGCCCTGTCAACTTAGTCATATTGTATTCCATATAACGAAATGACCTCTCCTCTCTTCGATCTTAGCGGCAAGGTTGCGCTGATCACCGGTTCGACGCGCGGCATCGGCAAGTCCATCGCGCAGGAGCTCGCCCGCGCCGGCGCGCGCGTCGCCGTCTCGAGCCGCAAGGCCGAAGCGTGCGAGCAGACGCGCCGCGAGCTCGAGCAGGAAGGCCTGCAGGTGATCGCGCAGCCCTGCAACGTCTCGCGCAAGGAAGACCTGCAGGCCCTGGTGGATGCGACGCGCGCCAGGTGGCAGCGCATCGACATCGTCGTGGCGAACGCCGCCTCGAACCCGTACTACGGTCCGCTCACCGGCATCCCGGACGAGGCGTTCGACAAGATCATCGCCAACAACGTGAAGAGCGTGCTGTGGCTCGCCGGCATGACGCTGCCGGGGATGAAGGACGGCGGCAGCTTCATCTTCGTGGGCTCGATCGGCGGGCTGCTCGCCAACACCGTGATCGGTGCGTACGGCACGTCGAAGGCCGCCGGTCACCACCTGGTGCGCAACCTGGCCGCGGAGTGGGGACCGAAGAACGTGCGGGTCAACTCCATCGCGCCCGGCCTGGTGAAGACCGAGTTCGCCCGCGCGTTGTGGGAGGACGAGAAGCGGCGCACCGAGCGCATCGAGGCCACGCCGCTCCGGCGCCTGGGCGAGCCGCGCGACATCGGCGGCATCGCGGTTTTCCTCGCGTCCGACGCCGGGGCGTTCATCACGGGGCAGTGCATCGTCGCCGACGGCGGTGTAAGCATCGTTTGAAACGCGGGGCTGGAGTAGACTTTTCGCCCCTCCCCAACGTCCGCCCCGCCATGGACCTCAATTACTCGGCCGAAGAGCTCGCCTTCCGCGACGAAGTCCGCTCGTGGCTGCGCGCCAACCTGCCGCAGGACCTGCGCGAGAAAGTCGAGAACTACGCGCACCTGTCGAAGGACGACCTCATGCGCTGGCACCGCATCCTGGCCAAGAAAGGCTGGGTGGCCCCGGCCTGGCCGAAAGAGTGGGGCGGCACCGGCTGGAACGTGGTGCAGCGCTACATCTTCGAGGAGGAGCTCGGCTACGCCGGCGGGCCGCCGATCATCCCGTTCGGCGTGACGATGTGCGCGGCGATCCTGCTGCGCTTCGGCACCGAGGCGCAGAAGAAGCGCTTCCTGCCGCGCATCTACAACGGCGACGACTTCTGGTGCCAGGGCTATTCGGAGCCGGGCTCGGGCAGCGACCTCGCCTCGCTCAAGACCAAGGCCGTGCGCAACGGTGACCACTACGTGGTCAACGGCCAGAAGATCTGGACCACGCTCGCCCACTACGCCGACTGGATCTTCTGCCTGGTGCGCACCGATCCGACGCTGGAGAAGCGCCAGGAAGGCATCTCCTTCCTGCTGATGGACATGAAGAGTCCGGGCATCACCGTGCGTCCGCTCATCCTGATGGACGGCGGGCACGAGGTGAACGAGGTGTTCTTCGACGACGTGAAAGTGCCCGCCGAGAACCTGGTGCACGAGGAAGGCAAGGGCTGGACCGTCGCCAAGTACCTGCTCGGCTACGAGCGCATGAACACCGGCCGCATCGGCGAGTCGAAGCGCCAGCTCGCGCGGCTGAAGGAATACGGCGCATCGATGATGGGCGACTCGCGCTGGCGCGACCGCCTGTCGCGCCTCGAAGTCGAGCTCACGGCGCTCGAGATCACCAACCTGCGCTTCCTCGACCGCATGCGCCGCACCGGCCAGCCGCCGGGCGCGGACGTCTCGATGCTGAAGATCAAGGGCACCGAGATCCAGCAGGGCCTCACCGAGCTGATGATGGAGGCGACCGATCCCGTGGCCTCGGACGAGCTCAGCAGCGCGATCCGCAAGCGCTATCTCAGCATGCGCAAGACCACCATCTATGCCGGCTCCAATGAGATCCAGCGCAACATCATCTCGAAGATGACCTTAGGGTTGTAGGGCTTAAAGGCAGGGTTATGAACTTCGATTACAACGAAGAGCAGCAGCTCCTCGCCGATTCCGTCCGCCGTTATCTGGCGAAGGCCTACGATTTCGAGGCACGGAAGAAAATCGTCGCCGGCGAAGGCTGGAGCAGCGAGACGTGGGCGCAATTCGCCCAGATGGGTCTCACCGGCCTGCCGGTATCGGCGGAGCACGACGGCTTCGGCGGCGGCGCGATCGACCTCATGGGCGTGCTGGAAGCCTTCGGCGAGGCGCTGGTGGTCGAGCCTTATCTTCCGCTCGTGATGGCGGTGCGCGCGATCGAGCGGGGCGGCGCGCCCGAATTGAAAGCCAGGATCCTGCCGGACGTCGTGGAGGGCAAGGGGCGCCTGGCATTCGCGCACGCCGAGTCCGGCACTCGCTATTCCGTCGACGGCGTGAAGACGACCGCGCGCCGCGACGGCTCGCGCTGGACGCTCGAAGGGCAGAAGGCGGCGGTGATCGGCGCGCCGATCGCGCAGCATCTCGTCGTGAGCGCCAGAACACCCGAGGGCGTCGGGCTTTTCGTGGTCGAGCGTGCCGAAGTGAAGCCGTTCCGCACGATGGACGAGAGGCTGGCGGGCGACGTCACGCTGCGCAGAGTGGAGGCGCAGCCGCTGAAAGGCGACGTCGCGCTGATCGCGGAGGTGCTCGATTTCGCCACCGCGCTCGCCTGCGCCGAGGCCGTGGGCGCGATGCAGTTTGCCTGCGACACGACGCTCGAGTACCTCAAGACGCGCAAGCAGTTCGGCGTGCCGATCGGCACCTTCCAGGCGCTCCAGCACCGCATGGTGGAGATGTTCATCTCGCTCGAGCAGGCGCGCTCGATGGCGTGCCTCGCCGCGAGCCGGGCCGACGCCGGCGGCGACCCGCGCGCCATCTCGGCGGCGAAGATCAAGGTCTCCGACGCCGCGCGGCACGTGAGCCAGGAAGCGGTGCAGCTCCACGGCGGCATGGGCATGACCGAGGAACTGAAGGTGAGCCACGCCTTCCGCCGCCTGACGGTGCTGGCGCGCGAGTTCGGCGACGCCGATCACCACCTGGCGCGATTTGCGTCGCTATGAATAAGCGGGTGCTCCTCGCCAGCCGGCCGGCGGGGCCGGTGGTGGAGTCGAACTTCCGCATCGAAGAGGCGCCGCTGCCTTCGCCCGGCGAGGGCGAGGTGCTGGTGAAGAACCTGTGGCTGTCGCTCGACCCGTACATGCGCGGCCGCATGAGCGACGCCAAGAGCTACGTGAAGGGCGTCGACATCGGCGAGGTGATGGTGGGCCAGACCGTGGGCGAGGTCCTCGAGTCCAGGCACCCGAGCCTAAAGCCGGGCGACAAGGTCCTCACGCAGCTCGGCTGGCAGTCCCACGGCGTGACGAAGGAAGCCACGCGCGTCGACGAGAAGCGGGCGCCGCTCAGCTATTACCTCGGCATCCTCGGCATGCCGGGGCTCACCGCGTATTTCGGCCTGAAGGAGCTCGGCCAGCCGAAGGCCGGCGAGACCGTCGTCGTCTCCGCCGCCTCGGGCGCGGTCGGCAGCGTGGTCGGACAGCTGGCAAGGCAGTGGGGCTGCCGCACCGTCGGCATCGCCGGCGGGCGGGAGAAGTGCGACTACGTGAAAAACGAGCTCGGCTTCGACAGCTGCATCGACTACAAGGCCGGGCCGCTGCGCGAGCAGCTGAAGGAGGGCGTCGACGTCTACTTCGACAACGTCGGCGGCGAGATCCTCGATACGCTGCTCACGCGCATGAAGCTCTTCGGCCGCGTCGTGGTGTGCGGCATGATCGCCGACTACAACTCGACGGATCCGTACCGGGTACGGAACTGGCGCGCGATCCTGGTGAACCGCCTGCGCGTGCAGGGCATGATCGTGTTCGACTGGAAGGACCGCTACGGCGAGGCGCTCAAGGTGCTCGGCGGGCTGGTCGCAGAGGGGAAGCTCAGGTACAAGGAATCGGTCGTGCAGGGACTGGACAACGCGCCGCGCGGCCTGATCGATCTTCTCGCCGGCAAAAACTTCGGAAAACAACTCGTCAAACTATGATCGACCTCTATACCTGGCCCACCCCCAACGGACACAAGGTGCACATCATGCTCGAGGAGTGCGGCCTCGAGTACAACGTGCACGGCGTCGACATCGGCGCGGGCGAGCAGTTCAAGCCCGAGTTCCTCAAGATCTCGCCCAACAACAAGATCCCGGCGATGGTCGACCAGGACGGGCCGGGCGGCAAGCCGTTCGCGCTCGCCGAGTCCGGCGCGATGCTGTTCTACCTGGCCTCCAAGACCAACAAGTTCCTGCCGAAGGACCTGCGCAAGCGCTGGCAGGTCATGCAGTGGATGATGACGCAGATGGGCCACGTCGGCCCGATGCTCGGCCAGGCGCACCACTTCCTCGGCTACGCTCCTGAGAAGATCGAGTACGCGATGAACCGCTACAAGAACGAGGCCAACCGCCTCTACGGCGTGCTGGACAAGCAGCTCGAGCGCAGCGAATGGCTGGCGTGCGACGAGTACACGATCGCCGACATGGCCACGATGCCGTGGCTGCGCGCGCCGGAGCGCCAGGGCGTGAACATCGACGACTATCCGCACCTGAAGAAATGGCGCGACCGCATTGCCGCGCGTCCCGCCGTGCAGAAGGCGGTGCAGGTGCTGGCCGACCGCCGCCGCCAGGGCCCGCACACCGACAAGGAGCGCGAGATCCTGTTCGGCAACACCCAATATGCTCGAAGGTAAGATTGCCTGGATCACCGGCGGCGGGTCCGGCATCGGGCTCGCCGGCGCCATCGAGTTCGCCCGGCTCGGCGCGAAGGTCGTCATATCGGGGCGCAGCCAGGCGACCCTTGATCAGGCCCTGAAACAGGTCAAGGCGGAGGCGATCGCCTGCGACGTCGGTGCCAAGGACGCGGTGGCGAAGGCTGCGGCCGAGATCGAGAAGCGCCACGGCAGGATCGACATCCTGGTCAATAGCGCCGGCATCAACCTGCCCAAGCGCAGCTTCCGCGACGTGACCAACGACGGCTGGGACCAGATCGTCGCCATCAACCTGTCCGGCATGTTCTATTGCGTGCAGGCGGTGCTCCCCGGCATGCGCGCGCGCAGGGACGGGCTGATCATCAACATCTCGTCGTGGGCCGGGCGCTACGCGTCGACGCTGACCGGCCCGGGCTACAACGCGACGAAGCACGCGGTGGTCGCGCTCACCGAGTCGATCAACCTCGAGGAGTGCGCGAACGGCATCCGCGCCACCTCCGTGCTGCCCGGCGAGGCGGCGACGCCGATCCTCGAGAAGCGGCCCGTGCCGCCCTCGGCGGAACAGCGCGCGAAGATGCTGCAGCCCGAGGACCTCGGCCGCACGCTCGCCTTCATCGCCACGCTGCCGCCGCGCGCGTGCATCAACGAGCTCATCATCAGCCCGACCTGGAACCGGTTTCTTCTAGGCGGACTCGAAGCCAAAAAATAATCGGGGTCAGATCAACATTTCCGGACGACAGGACAACTGCGTCGGGCTTTTTGAGGAAATGTTGATCTGACCCCATTTTTGCGGGTCGTGCTGCCGTTCCTGGCGGGTTACTACCTGTCGTACGTGTTTCGCGCCGTCAACGCGGTGCTGGGGCCGACGCTCGCGGCGGAGTTCACGCTCAACGCGACCGAGCTCGGCTTCCTCACCGGGGTGTATTTCTTCTCCTTCGGCCTGTTCCAGATTCCACTCGGCCTGCTGCTCGACCGGTTCGGGCCGCGGCGCACGAACGGCGCGCTGCTCGTCCTGGCCGCCGCCGGCGGGCTGGCCTTCGCCTGGGCAGAGTCCTTCGAGTCCCTGGTGCTCGCGCGAGCTCTGATCGGGCTCGGCGTGTCGGCCTGCCTGATGGCCACCATCCAGGCATTCGTGCTGTGGTTCCCGCCCGAGCGCACCGGGACGATGATCGCGCTCGCGTATTCCATGGGCGGCCTGGGCGCGATCACGGCGTCCGCGCCGCTCGAGGCGGCGCTCGGGCACTTCAGCTGGCGCGAGATTTTCGTTTTCCTTTCGGCCTGCACCCTGACGCTGGCGGCGTTCATGGCGTTCTGGGTGCCGGAGCGGCGCCTGCAGGCGAAGGGGGCGCCGCTCGCCGGCCTGCGCGAGATCCTGCGCGACGGCGCGTTCTGGCGCGTGGCGATCGCCATCGGCACCAACCAGTGCGCCGTGGTCTCGCTCTTCACGCTGTGGATCATCGCCTGGCTGCGCGACGTCGCCGGTTACGAGCGCGCCGCAGCGGCCGCGGCGCTCGCGTGGGTGGCGGTGGCGCTCATCGCCGGCTACTTCTTCTTCGGCCGGCTGGGCGACCTGCGGGCCCGGCGCGGGCAGTCCCAGCTGCCGCTCTTCGCCGCCGGCGTCGCGGGCTCGGTCCTGATGCTCCTGCTACTGGCCCTCGGAGTGACCACGGCGGCGGTCGCGATCTGGGCGGCGTTCGTGTTCTTCGGCACCGGCGCCACGCTCGCCCACTCGATCGCCACGCGGCGCTTTCCGCGCGAGATGGCCGGGCGCGTCAACACCGCGCTCAACACGTTCACGTTCTTCGGCATCTTCATCGGCCAGTGGGCCACCGGCGCGGTGCTGAACCAGTTCCCGCCGACGGCCGTGGGAGGAGAAGCGGGCTACGACCCCCGCGGCTATGCCTATGCCTTCGGCGCGCTGGCGCTGGTGCAGGCGGCCGGGCTCGCCTGGCTATGGAGCGGCCGGCGGCTGCTTATTCGCTGAAGTAGATGTCGCGGTACGCGGTGTAGATCGAGGCGGCGACCACCGGGCCGAGCACCAGCCAGCCGAGGAACAGCGGTATCGACGCGACGACGCCGGCGACGAGCAGCACCACGCCGTAGAGCAGGAACGGCAGCATGTTCTTCAGGCAGCCGGCGAAGCTCTGCTTCATCGCCTCGACCGCGCCGAGCTCGTGGAACACGACCAGCGGCGGCGCGAACCAGACCGCCATGATGAGCGGCACGAGGAGCGCCAGCATCAGCAGCACGCCGATCGCGAGCGCGGCGCCGATCTTGGCCATCTCCTCGGCGGTCGGCTGGCTGGTTCCCATCATCAATCCGAACACCCCGGCGCCGGTCACCGCCGAGACGATGACGAGAATGGCGACGAAGCCGGCGAGATACAGCGCGCCCACGGCAGCGAGCGCGCCGAAGCGGTGCTTGAACCCGGCGAAAAGCTGGGCGAACTGCATGTCGCCGCCCTGGTCGACGGTGCGCGCCGCGATGACCAGCCCGCCGGTGAACACCGGGCCGAACACCATGCTGGCGATCGGGCCGGCGAGCGGGATCAGGCCCAGGATGATGAAGATCACGGCAAACAGCAGCACCATGCCGATCCACGTGCCGGCCTCGGCGCGGAAGATCGACCAGGCATCGCCGATCCAGGTCCAGCCGTTGCCGGTCGCTACGCGGCGGCCGCCGGAGACGAAGTTGCCACGCAGGACGATGGTCTCGTCCGCAACCTGCGCCTTGGGCGCGGCATACGGATTGGTGCTCATGTGAATGCTCCCGCCTTGATTGTAGCCTCGGCCCACCCGCGGTCGACGCTCTCCAGCTCCTCGCGCGCCTCGGCGCGGGTCTGGCGCACGGAATCGATCACGCCGGGTTTCTCGCCCTTCTGCGGCTCGCAGCACGCCTCCAGCCGGATGCCGTTCGGGTCGAAGAAATAGATCGACACCAGGCCCGGCAGGATGTCGAGCGGGCCGTCGTAGGGCACGCCGTTCTGCTTCAGCCTTTCCTGGAGGGCGGCGAATTCCCTAGGCGTGACGGCGAACGCGCAATGCTGCATGCCGCCGATGCCGTCGCGCTTCGCCTTCGGCTCGGCGCCGCGCGGGATCTCGAAGAACGCGAGCAGCGAGTCGTTGCCCATGTCGAAGAAGTAGTGGCGGATGCGCTCGTAGGGCGGATTGCCGCGGTTGCCGGGGCCGCTGCCGAGCCCGGCCGGCACCTTCATCGCGTGCACCAGCGGCATGCCGACCACCTTCGTGTAGAAATCCGTCGTCATGCGCATGTCCTCGGTGTTCAACGCCAGGTGATGGATGCCTCGCGTGCTGCTCATGGCTTCTCCTTCTTCAGTACGCGGACGGTGCCGATGGCCTTGGCGACGATCGAGCCGTCGTCGTTCTTCGCCTCGGCCTCGACGAAGCTCATGCTGCGGCCGTCCTTCAGCACGCGCGCATCGGCGAGGAGCTTCGTGCCCTTGCCGCCGCCGATGAACGACGTGCTCATGTTGATGGTGATGACGCCGAGCGATTCCGGGTGCAGCGTGCGCGCGGCCGTGCAGAGCGCCACATCGAGCAGCGACATGATCACGCCGCCGTGCACCGTGCCGAGGCTGTTGGTCAGGTGCGCCTCCAC
>DASSPL010000473.1:0-2693 GCA_035699685.1 Burkholderiales bacterium
CAACGACTACCTCAACGTGCCGGTGGCGACCTACGACACCATCGACCAGTTCTGGCCGTGGAAGGTCGACGAGTACATGAAGTTCAAGCCGTACATCGAGCTGAAGAACAAGCTCACCGACTGCGCGAAGTGCCTCGAGAAGCAGTAAATGCGCATCGCCGGAATCGACCTGGAGGTCCATGACCAGGGCAGGGGCGAGCCGCTCCTCTTCCTGCATAGCGCGCAGGGCTTCGATCCGCGCCACGAGATCAGCACGCTGCTCGCGGCCAGGCGCCGCCTTATCGCGCCTTCGCATCCCGGGTTCGGGCGCTCGAGCCTGCCGGACTGGCTCGACGTGCCGGACGACATCGCTTATGTGTACCTGGAGCTGCTCGACGAGCTGAAGCTGCAAAGCATCGACGTCGTCGGCTGCTCCATCGGCGGCTGGATCGCGGCGGAGATGGCCACCAAGGCGCCGGAGCGAATCCGGCGGCTGGTGATGGTCGGCGCCGTCGGCGTGAAGACCGGGCCGGTCGACCGGCTCGACATCCCGGACATCTTCGCCATGCCGCAGGACAAGGTCGACGAGCTGCTGTTCGCCGACCCGGCGAAGATGAAGATGGACCCGTCGAAGATGACCGACGAGGAGATCGCCATCCGCGTGCGCAACCGCGAGACGCTGGCGCTCATCTCGTGGGAGCCGTGGATGCACAACCCGAAGCTCAGGCACCGGCTGCAGCGCGCGAAGATGCCGGCGCTTTTCATGCGCGGCGAGAAGGACGGGCTGGTCTCGGCCGAATATATGGAACGCTACGCGCGCCTCCTCCCCAGGGGTCAGACGGTGACCATCCGAGGCGCCGGCCACGCGCCGCAGATCGAGCAGCCGAAGGCCTTCGCCGACGCGCTGTTCAGCTTCCTGGAGTCGAAATGAGAGCCTGGCACTTCAGCGAGAACGCCTACCCCTATCTGCCGCCGGCCGAGACCTACCCCTCGATCCGCGTCACGCTGCCGAACCGCGTCTACGACCCCGAGAAAGGTGCGGCGCTCTACGATCGCTTCATCGACGAATGGCTGATCGCGGAGGAGGAAGGCGTCGAGATCATGCTGAACGAGCATCACCAGACGGCGACCTGCGTCGATCCGGCGGCGCCGATCATGCTCGGGGCCCTCGCCCGCCTGACGAAGACCGCGCGGCTGTTGATCCTCGGCAATCCGATCGCCAACCGGCGCCAGCCGGTGCGCGTCGCGGAGGAGATGGCGCTCGTCGACGTGATGTCTCGCGGGCGTGTCGAGGCCGGCTTCGTGCGCGGCGTGCCTTACGAGATCGCGCCGGCGAACTCCAACCCGGTGCGCATGAACGAGCGGCACTGGGAGGCGCTCGACCTCATCGTCAAGGCGTGGACCACGCACGACGGCCCGTTCACCCACGAGGGGCGCTTCTTCCACCACCGCAATGTCAACATCTGGCCGCGGCCCTGGCAGCAGCCGCATCCGCCTATCTGGATCAGCACCACCAGCCCGGGCGGCGCGAATACGGTGGGCGCGCGCGGCTACATCCAGGCCACGTTCCTCACCGGCTTCGACGGCACGAAGCAGATCTACGACGCCTACCGCAAGGGCTGGCGCGACGCCGGCCGCGGCGAGCACGTGCCGATCGACCGGCTCGCCTATGCGGCGCTGGTGTACACGCACCCGGACAAGAACAAGGCACTCGAGGGCGCCGACAAGCTCCTCTGGTACGTGCGGTCCAACAAGGTGCCGCCCTACTTCTCCAACCCGCCGGGCTACGTGCCGGTGGCGGCCAACGTGAAGATGCTGCGCGGCGCCGAGCACCCGCTGTCCGCGTTCGCCAAGTCGGCGACCGTGGAAAGCGCCATCGCCGGCGGCTTCATGTTCGCCGGCACGCCCGACGAGGTGCTGGCGCAGATCCGGAAGCACTACGAGCACGTCGGCGGCTGGGGCCACCTCCTCATCATGGGACAGGCCGGCTTCCTCGAGCACGACGAGACCGTCGAGGGCATCCGCGCCTTCGCTCGCGAGGTCTACCCACGCCTGAAGGAGCTCTATCCGGACAGCACCGCGTCCGGCCTCGATGCCCGCAAAGCAAGATCCGCCTAGAAAATGGTGACTGTCACCATTTTTAGATGAGTGTCTGCCTCATCACCGGCGGCACGCGCGGCATCGGCGCCGCGACGGCGCGGCTGGCCGCGGAGCGCGGCTACAAGGTGGCGGTGTTCTACCGCTCCGACCACGATGCGGCCAACCGGCTGGCGACGGAGATCGGCGCGCTGGCGGTGCAGGCGGACGTCGGCGACGAGGCGGCGCTCGTGCGCGGCTTCGAGACCGTCGACCGGCTCGGGCCTCTGGAGGTGCTGGTGAACAACGCTGCGGTTACCGGCGGCATCAGCGCATTCAGGGACCTCACCGCGGAGCGGATCGAGGAAGTGCTGCGGATCAACGTCACCGGACCTTTCCTGGCCTGCCGCGAGGCGGTGAAGCGCATGTCGAGAAAGCACGGCGGCCAGGGCGGCGCGATCGTCAACGTCTCCTCCGGCGCCGCGCGCAGCGGCTCGCCCGGGACGTGGGTGCATTACGCAGCGAGCAAGGGCGCGCTCGACACGCTCACCATCGGCCTCGCCAAGGAAGTCGCCGGCGAAGGGATCCGCGTGAACGGCGTGCGGCCCGGGCTGGTCGACACCGAGATCCACGCCATC
>DASSPL010000474.1:0-2836 GCA_035699685.1 Burkholderiales bacterium
GCCAACTGGTTCTTCGGCGCCTTCATCCTGACCGTCGCGCTGCTGCACATCGTCAACAGCGCGGCCATCCCGGTGACCTTGTGGAAGTCCTACTCGGCGTTCGCCGGCGCGCAGGACGCGATGGTGCAGTGGTGGTACGGCCACAACGCGGTGGGCTTCTTCCTCACCGCCGGCTTCCTCGGCATGATGTACTACTTCATCCCGAAGCAGGCCGGCCGCCCGATCTACTCGTACCGCCTGTCGGTGGTGCACTTCTGGGCGCTGATCTTCACCTACATGTGGGCCGGCCCGCACCACCTGCACTACACGGCGCTGCCCGACTGGACGCAGTCGCTCGGCATGGTGTTCTCGCTCATCCTGCTCGCGCCGTCGTGGGGCGGCATGATCAACGGCATCATGACGATGTCGGGCGCCTGGAACAAGCTGCGCGAGGACCCGATCCTCAAGTTCCTCATCGTCTCGCTGTCGTTCTACGGCATGTCGACCTTCGAGGGGCCGATGATGTCGATCAAGACGGTCAACGCGCTGTCGCACTACACCGACTGGACCGTCGGCCACGTGCACAGCGGCGCGCTCGGCTGGGTCGGGTTCATCACCATGGGCTCGCTCTACTACCTGATCCCGCGGCTCTTCGGCCAGACGCAGATGCACAGCGTGCGCGCGATGAACCTGCACTTCTGGGTGGCGACCATCGGCGTGGTGCTCTACATCACCGCCATGTGGATCGCCGGCGTGATGCAGGGGCTCATGTGGCGCGCGGTCGGCGACGACGGCACGCTCACCTACACCTTCGTCGAGAGCGTCAAGGCGAGCTATCCCTTCTACGCCATGCGCCTGCTCGGCGGCCTGCTGTACCTCGCCGGCATGCTGATCATGGCCTGGAACGTCTACAAGACCGCGGTGGCTTCGAAGCCGGCTGAAGCGCCGATTCCCCTGCCTGCTCATTTGGCAAACGCGGCATGAAACTCACCCACGATTTGATCGAGAGAAAGCCGGCGCTGCTCATCGCGCTGGTGATTGCGGTGGTCGCCGTCGGCGGCTTGGTGGAGATCGTCCCGCTCGCCTTCCAGAAGTCGGTGACCGAGCCGGTGGCGGGGCTCAAGCCCTACACCGCCATGCAGCTCACCGGGCGCGACATCTACGTGCGCGAGGGCTGCTACAACTGCCACTCGCAGATGATCCGGCCGTTCCGCGCCGAGGTGGAGCGCTACGGCCCCTACTCGGTGGCCGGCGAGTTCGTCTACGACCGCCCGTTCCAGTGGGGCTCGAAGCGCACCGGCCCGGACCTGCATCGCGTCGGCGGCCGCTACTCCGACGACTGGCACCGCATCCACCTCCTCAATCCGCGCGACGTGGTGCCGGAATCGAACATGCCGGCCTACCCGTGGCTCGCCAAGACGCCGGCGAACGCCGAGGACATCGAGGCCAAGCTCTCCGCGCTGCGCCGGCTGGGCGTGCCGTATTCCGACGAGGAGCTGAAGAAGGCGAAGGGCGAGCTCGCCGGCAAGACCGAGATGGACGCGCTCATCGCCTACCTGCAGGGCCTCGGCACCGCATTGAAGAGGACCAACTGATGGAGCTCCTGCGCAGCCTCGTCACGCTCGGCGCCTTCGGCGCGTTCCTCGCCATCGTCTGGTGGGCCTACGCGCCGTCGCGCAAGGATCGCTGGGAAGAAAAGGGAGTGCTCACGGATGACTGACTTCACCTCCGAATTCTGGAGCGTGTTCATCGCCGTCGTGACGGTGGTGTCGATCGTCGCCTGCGGCTGGTTCCTCAAGTCGCAGAGCATCCGGCGCGGGCCGAAAGTCGAGACCACCGGACACACCTGGGACGAGGACCTGGCCGAATACAACAACCCGCTGCCGCGCTGGTGGTCGTGGCTCTTCTACATCACCATCGTCTTCAGTCTCGTCTACCTCGTGCTTTATCCGGGCCTCGGCTCATGGCGCGGCACCCTGGGCTGGACCCAGGTCGGCCAGCTGCAGAGCGAGACCGCGCAGGCCGAGAAGCAGTTCGCGCCGCTCTACGACAGGTTCGCGGCGATGGATGTCCAGGAGCTCTCGAGGAACGCCGAGGCGCTGGCGGTCGGGCAGAAGCTTTTCCTCAACAACTGCGCGCAATGCCACGCCTCGGACGGCGGCGGCTCGCGCGGCTTCCCCAACCTCACCGACCGCGACTGGCTGTGGGGCGGCGACGCGAAGCTGGTCGAGGCCACCATCGCCAACGGCCGCACCGGCGTGATGCCGCCTTTCGGCCAGGCACTGGGCGAGGAGAAGGTCAAGGACGTGGCGAGCTACGTCGTGTCGCTCTCGGGCGGCGCCGCCGACTCGATCCGCGTCGCCAAGGGCAGGGACGTGTTCATGGCGACCTGCTTCGCCTGCCACGGCGCCGACGCCAAGGGCAACCCGGCGCTCGGCGCGCCGAACCTGACCGACCGGATCTGGCTGCACGGCAGCGGCGACGCCAACGTGATCCAGACCATCTCGCGCGGGCGCACCAGCCAGATGCCCGCGCACAAGGACCTGCTGAGCGAAGCGAAGATCCGCCTGGTGACGGCGTACGTGCTGTCGCTCTCCGCCAAGCGGTGAACCTGCGCGACATACCCGCTCGGATAGACGAGCGCACCGCAGAGCAATCGCTTTACGAGGTCCGGAAGAAGATCTATCCGCGCGCCGTCAGCGGCCGCTTCGCCGTGCTGCGCTGGGCGGCGGTGTGGGCGACGCAGCTCGTGTTCTACGGCCTGCCGTGGCTCGCGTGGAACGACCGCCAGGCGGTGCTGTTCGACATCGTGCACCGCAAGTTCTACCTGTTCGGCCTGGTGTTCTGGCCGCAGGAC
>DASSPL010000475.1:0-2526 GCA_035699685.1 Burkholderiales bacterium
GGTGAGGCCCTTGAGCTTCGCCATGAACTCCTTGTTGTAGATGTCGCCGTCCTTCTGCACGATGGCGATGGCGACGCGGTTGGCGCCGCCGAAGACCTTCTCGTACTCGCGGTACACCTTCATGTACGGGTGCTTGAGCGGCACCATCTTGTTGAAGCCCGCGTCCACCACCAGGCGCGAGGCCGAGGCGGCGAAGAGCGCGGTCATGACCGCGAACACCACGAGCCACACGCGGCGGCGGTCGAAGATGACCGACGAGACGCGCCGGATGAGGCCGTCGAGGCTCATCGCTTCACCGCCGAGGGCAGCGGCACGCTGCGCGCGCCGGCCTCGCCCAGCAGCAGCAGCGTGTCGGGGGTGCCGAGGATCGCCGTGGAGATGGCGCGCGTCGTGCCCGTGGGCAGCGGCGCGAAGCTCTTGCCGCCGTCGCGGCTCACCAGCACGGTGCCCGCGGCGCCCGCGAGCACCAGGGCGCCTCCGGGCAGCTTCGAGCCGCCCAGCAGCGTGGCTGCGGACGCGTTGTCCACCTGGGTCCACGTCTTGCCGGCATCCGCGGAACGATAGATCCGCCCCCGCAGGCCGAAAGCGATGGCGGTGCCGTCCTCCGCGACCACGCCGCCGAAGAGCGAGCCCTTGTAGGGCGAGGCCACCGGCTCCCAGGTCTTGCCGGCGTCGGCGGAGACGATGATGGTGCCGGCCTCGCCGAGCACCACGAGGTGTCCCTGCGGCAGCGGCAGGATGGCGTTCATGTGCTTGTCGTCGGCCAGCACCTTGCGATCGTTCCAGGTCTTGCCGCCGTCGCCGGTCTCGTAGTACGCGCCGTAGGCGCCGACTGCGATGCCCTGGTTTGCGTCGAGGAAATGCACGTCGAGCAGGGGCCGGTTCTCGGCGGGCGCCGAGAATTGCTGCGTCCAGGTCTCGCCGCCGTCCGCGGTCGCGAGGATCACCGCGTCATGGCCCACCGCCCAGCCCTGGCGCGCATCGACGAAGTGCACCGCGGTGAGCAGCGGCGCCGCCGGGCTCTTCGCCCGCCGCCACGTGGCGCCGCCATCGTCGCTCACCACGATGTAGCCGCGGTCGCCGACGGCGACGATGCGGTTGCCTTGCCGCACCGCGTCCACGAGCAGCAATCGCTCCATGGTGGTGGCGCGCAGGGCCCCGCTGGCCGGCAGGGCCTCTTGCGCGGCGGCGGCCGCGCAAAGCAAGAGGCCGCAGCCGAAGGCTGCGGCCCCGAGGACCTTCTTCATGCCGGGCAAAGCTCGCCCGATCTAGCGCGTGCCCGCGCCGCGCAGGTTCGACGGCGTGTAGTCTCCCGGCGTGCGGCCCTTGAGCGGCTCGTAGATCTTCTGCTCCTCGTTCCTCAGGCCCATGGCGATGTAGCGGCCCGACTGCAGGTCGTTGTGCACCTCGACGGTCGGGAACATCATCGGGACGTTGTACCAGTTCTCGCTATGCTGCTCGGCGAAGCGCCACAGCTCGCCGCGGCCGTCGTACTTGTCGGTGGCGAGCGGCGTCCAGCTGTCCTCGTCGAGGTAGAACACGCGCTTCGAGTAGATGTGGCTCGTGCCGGGCTTGAGCGTCGCCTCTACCACCCACACGCGATGCAGCTCGTAGCGCGCGAGATCCTGGTTGATATGCCCGGCCTTGAGCAGGTCCGAGTACTTGAGCTTGGGGTCCGACAGCCTGTACGAGTTGTAGGGAACGTACATCTCGCGCTTGCCGACCAGCTTCCAGTTGTAGCGGTCGGTGGCGCCGTTGTACATGCCGAAGTCGTCGTTGGTGCGCAGCCCGTCGGCGGCCGTGCCCGGGTTGTCGTAGGCCACGTTCGGGGCGAGGCGCACGCGGCGCTGGCCGGGGTTGTAGGTCCAGGCGCTGCGCGGCTCCTTCGTCTGGTCCACGGTCTCGTGCACCAGCAGGATCTGGCCCGCCAGGCGCGCCGGCGCCGTGGTCGCCTGCACGTAGTTGAGGATCTTGTTGTTCTCGCGCTGCGCCAACGGCTTGGACAGGTTGCCGTACGAGAAATCGTATTCGTACTCGAACTTCACCAGCGCGTAGTCGCCGGTGCGCGTGACGGCCGCCTGGGACCAGTGCATGGCGAAGGTGTCGCCGCGATAGCGCAGCAGCGCGTTCCAGATGGCCTCGTTGCCGTCCTTCGGGATCGGGAAGGGCAGGCCGCCGGTGCAGCCGGTCACGCCGTTGCCTCCGGGGGCGAGCTTGGCCTTGGCGGCGCACTCCCGCGTTTCCTTGTAGTGGCCCTCGGGCGAGGAAGCGCTGCGCCGGGTCGGATAGACCACCATCTTGTAGCCTGGGTACTTCTTCAGCATCGCCATCTGGCCCTCGCCGAGCTGCGCCTTGTACTGCTCGGCGTTGGCGGCGGTGATGGTGAAGAGCGGCTTGTCCTGCGGGAAGGGATCCGGGTAGTGCTTGCCGAGCTGGAACCCGGCGACCGGCCTGGTGATGCCGCCGTCCCACGCCGGGATGGTGCCGGCGGCGTTGCCGGCCTTCTCGCCGCCCAGCGGGGTGAGG
>DASSPL010000476.1:0-3063 GCA_035699685.1 Burkholderiales bacterium
CAGACCCGCGAGGAGCTCTACCAATACCTGGGCTACCACGAGTTCGAGAAGAAGCTCGACGCCCTCTTCCAGAAGTCCAAGTGAGGGAGAAACCGCCATGAACGATGCCGCACCCGCCGCCGTCGCGCCCAAGCCCAAGAAGTCCGTCGCCCTGTCCGGCGTCGCCGCCGGCAACACCGCCCTGTGCACCGTCGGCCGCACCGGCAACGACCTGCACTACCGCGGCTACGACATCCTCGACTTCGCCGAGGCCGCGGAATTCGAGGAGATCGCCTACCTGCTGGTGCACGGCAAGCTGCCCAACCTGGCGGAGCTCACCGCGTACAAGCGCAAGCTGCAGTCGATGCGCGGCATCCCCATGGCCGTGCAGGACATCCTCGAGTCGATCCCCGCCTCGACCCATCCGATGGATGTGCTGCGCACCGCCTGCTCGGCGCTGGGCGCCGTGCTGCCCGAAGCCGACGACCACAAGCTCGCGCCGTCGCGCGACATCGCCGACCGCCTGATGGCGTGCTTCGGCTCGATGCTGCTCTACTGGTATCACTTCTCCCACTCCGGGCGGCGCATCGAAGTGGAGACCGACGACGACTCCATCGGCGGGCATTTCCTGCACCTGCTGCACGGCAAGAAGCCCTCCGACCTGTGGGTGAAGGCGATGCATACCTCCCTCATCCTCTACGCCGAGCACGAGTTCAACGCCTCCACGTTCACGGCGCGCGTCATCGCCGGCACGGGCTCGGACATGTACTCCGCCATCACCGGCGCCATCGGCGCGCTGAAGGGGCCGAAGCACGGAGGCGCCAACGAGTTCGCCTTCGACACCATCGGGCGCTACGACAACCCCGACGATGCCGAGAAGGACATCGTCCGCCGCATCGGCGAGAAGCAGGTGATCATCGGCTTCGGCCACCCGGTGTACACGGTCTCCGACCCGCGCAACCAGATCATCAAGGAAGTCGCGCGGCGCCTGTCCAGGGACGCGAAGAACATGAAGCTCTTCGACATCTCGGCGCGCGTCGAGGAGGTGATGTGGCGCGAGAAGAAGATGTTCCCGAACCTCGACTGGTACAGCGCCACCTCGTACCACATGATGGGCGTGCCCACGGCGATGTTCACCCCGCTCTTCGTGGTCTCGCGCACCTCCGGCTGGAGCGCCCACGTGATCGAGCAGCGCATCGACGGCAAGATCATCCGGCCCTCGGCCAACTACACCGGCCCCGAGAACCAGAAGTTCGTGCCCCTGAAGGACCGCAAGTGAGCGCGGCGCCGACGCTCGCGGAGTGCGTGGCGGCGCTGGAGTCGCGGCGGCTCGCCGTGTGCGCGGAGATGGAGGACTACGGCAGCCCCGTCGCCGCCTGCGACGCCGATTTCAGCGCGCTCGTCATGGAGCGCGCCGAGCTCTCGGCGGCATTGGCGCGCCTGAAGCCCCTTGCCCGGCGGGAAGTTGCCGTGCCCCACCCCCGCGCCGACCACTGAGCCGCCGTGTCCGCCATGCCTTCTCCTCTCCGCACGCTGTTCTCCCTGGCCTGCGTGTCGATTTGTGCCCTCCCGTTTCCGGCGCAGGCGCAGTCGCTTTACAAGTGCGTTCAGGCGAACGGCCGGGTGCAGTACCAGCAGGAGCCCTGCGTGGACGCGAAGCAGCAGTCCACCGTCAGGGCGCCGGACCCGGTCGCGGCCAAGAGCGAGGCGGAGCTGAAGGCCGCCGGCGACAAGGCGGCGAAAACCGCTGAAATGGACATGAACCAGATCGGCCAGGTGATCGCCGATGCGTCGCTGTGCACCAGCGACGCTCCGGGCTGGGACGCCAAGCACGGCCCCGCTTTCCAGGCCTGGAAGAACCGCAACGGCGAGATGGTGACGAAGTTCAACGGCGACGCCGACGCCCGTGCCCGCGCCGTCGCCCGGATGGACTCGGAGCGCGCGCGCTTCGCCGCCGACAAGAACCGCAATGCGCTGGCAACGAGCTGCGAGGCCCTGGCGTCGCGCTTCGCCGCCGCGCCAATGGCCGCCCCGAAGAAGTGAATCCCGACAACCAAACGAATAGAAACCCCGCGTAATGTCCGCCCACATCAGCAACGTCCGCCCCGACCCCGACAAGGTCCTCGTCGACATCGTCGACTACGTGACCAAGTACAAGATCTCCTCGAAGGAGGCCTATGAGACCGCCCGCTACTGCCTCATGGACACCCTGGGCTGCGGCTTCGAGGCGCTCGAGTACCCGGCCTGCACCAAGCTCATGGGGCCGGTCGTCCCGGGCACCGTGGTGCCGAACGGCGCGAAGGTGCCGGGCACCAACTACCAGCTCGACCCGATCCAGGCGGCCTTCAACATCGGCACCATGATCCGCTGGCTGGACTTCAACGACACCTGGCTCGCCGCCGAGTGGGGACATCCGTCGGACAACCTGGGCGGCATCCTCGCGACCGCAGACTGGCTCTCACGCAACAACGTCGCCGCCGGGCGCGAGCCGCTCACGGTGCGCGACGTGCTGACCGGCATGATCAAGGCCCACGAGATCCAGGGCTGCATCGCGCTCGAGAACAGCTTCAACAAGGTGGGCCTCGACCACGTGGTGCTGGTGAAGGTGGCGTCGACGGCGGTGGTGGCGCAGATGCTCGGCCTCACGCGCGACGAGATCATCAACGCCGTCTCGCTCGCGTGGGTGGACGGGCAGTCGCTGCGCACCTACCGCCACTCGCCCAACACGGGCTCCCGCAAGAGCTGGGCCGCGGGCGACGCCACCTCGCGCGCCGTGCGCCTGGCGCTCATCGCGCGCACCGGCGAGATGGGCTACCCGTCGGTCCTCACCGCCAAGACCTGGGGCTTCTACGACGTGCTCTTCAAGGGCAACGAGTTCAAGTTCCAGCGGCCCTACGGCTCCTACGTGATGGAAAACGTCCTCTTCAAGATCTCGTTCCCGGCGGAATTCCACTCGCAGACCGCGGTGGAGGCGGCGATGACCATCCACGGCGAGCTCGCCCGGCTCGGCAGGAGGCCCGAGGACATCAAGAAGATCACCATCCGCACCCACGAGGCGTGCATCCGCATCATCGACAAGAAGGG
>DASSPL010000477.1:0-2370 GCA_035699685.1 Burkholderiales bacterium
GCCATCCAGCATGGCGAGAGAAGCCAGCCGATCACGCTCTCGGCGCACGGCGACACGGAGAAGGTCACGGTGCAGGTCAGGAACCACGGCCGGCCGATTCCGCCCGACCAGCTGCAGGTGATCTTCAATCCGCTGGTGCAGATCCCGTCGGCGCACGTCGACGACGAGGACTCGCCTTCAACCAGCCTGGGGCTGGGGCTCTACATCGCCCGCGAGATCGTGCGGATGCACGGCGGCACGATGGACGCCCAATCCTCCGACAAGGACGGCACGGTGTTCAGCGCGCGCCTGCCGAGAAGGCCGAGCCCGGCCCTCGCGTAAGGCGCGCGGCGCCGGCTACGACTTGGCCGGGATCAGCAGCTCAGCGCACGCCTGGCCGATCTCGTGGTTCGGCTCGGCGCTTCCGGGCATCGTGGCGAATCCGGCTTTCTGCACCAGGTCGCCCCTCGCATAGCGGTCGGCCTTCTGCAGCGTGGCGAGGCGCGCGGGGAAATTGGCGGCCTGCCTGAACTTCGCGTCGCACACCGACGCCATCGCCGAGACGACGGCCACGTCGGCGCGGCGCTTCGCGAGCGTCTCCGCGGCGCTGGCGGTCTTCCAGCCCAGCGCATCGAAGCCGGTCCAGGTGATGATGATGGCGCCGGCGAGCGCGCCGAGGGAGAACGGCTTCCAGCCTGCTGGAATCGTGACCATGGTCAAACCTCTTGGAGGACTGCGTGAAGGGAGCCCAGTATGGCATCCATTCGCAGCCCCGCCGGGGTTTATTGCATGAAGAAGCGCAGCATCTCGCGGCTCGCATCCGGACCCGTCGGGTCTGCATAGGAACCGTTCGCACTGCCGCCCGACCAGGCGTGGCCGGCGCCGTGCACCAGCCAGTGCTCGAGCACCGCGCGCCCGTCGGCGTCCCAATGCGTGGTGCGCGTGAAGGCGCGGCCGTTGGCGCGGCCCTTCTCCACTTTCTCCAGCGTGCCGGTCATCGGGTGCTCGCCGTTGCTCGGGTGCACGGTGGTGTCGCCGTCGCCGTGGAACACGATCATCGGGATGCCGCGCTTGCCGGAGGCGCTGCGCGCCTTGCCCGCGCCCTGCCCTTTCATCGCGGCGAATGCCGAAGGCACGTCCTGCGCCGCGGCGTAGCCGAGGCCGGAATGGATGCCCAGCGCGGCGTAGAGCTCGGGATAGGCGTTGCCCATCACGGCGGCCATCGCGCCGCCGGCGGAAAGCCCGGCGACATAGACGCGTCGCGCATCGAGGTTGTGGCGCTCGACCACTTCGCGCGTGATGCCGGCGATCAGCGAAGGCTCGCCTTCGCGCCGCTGGTGCACCGGCTGGAACCAGTTCCAGCAGCCGGAGACGTTGGCCCTGCCCGATTGCGCGGGATAGACGACGGCGAAGCCAAGCTCGTCGGCGAGCCGGTTCATGCGCGTGCCCGCGGCGAAGTCTTCCGGGTCCTGCTTGCAGCCGTGGAGCATGACGACGAGCGGCAGGCCGCGCGCCGGGCGGTTCGGCGGCAGGTAGAGGCTGTAGCTACGGCTGCCGGCGCCGTTCTCGAAGAGCGCCGTCGGCATGCGGTCCTCCCGCGGCGCGCGGCGACGCGGCTCGCCGCGAGGCTGCATGCCGCCGAGGGCCCTCTGAATGGCGGTAGTCGCTTCCATGATCTTGCCCGAGCGCATGAGGCGCGTGGCACGCAAAAGTCCTGCAGCAGGGAATTTCCTGTTCAAGTCGTTTCCTTTAGTGGATGCGATCGGCGAGAGCGGCCTTCACTGCGGCACTGGCCTGGAAGGCGCCGAGGACTGTCAGTGAAGCAATAGTCGCGCGCGCCAGCTCGGGGGTGACATCGGCTGCAATCACCGCCAGGCCGAGCACCTTTATTTCAAGCTTCTGCCCGGCTTTGCGCGCCGCCTCGAGATCGGCCCTGGTGAATTGCTGCAAGCCGAGCGTCAGCGTGCGCCGCGCGACGCTCTGCTTCACCGCGTCGGCGTGCGTGGCGAGCTGGTTGCGGATCGCCGTGCGGATGAAATCGGTGCGATTGCCATAGAAGCCCTCGCCCACCAGGAGATCGATCTGGCCGAGATCGATCACGCCGAGGTTGATCGTCAGCTTCTCAGTCTCCAGGGGTCCGGCCATCTGTGCACCATCCTTTTACCATCTATATAGATGGTGCATGGCTGGCGCCGGGATGTCAAGAGACCCCTCGGGCAGGGATGGTGTTTGTCTTGCTCGTGATCGCTACATGAACCCTTTTTCGATGTGGACCGAGCTCGCATTCAAGATGTGGGGCTTCGGCAAGTTGCCCAATCGCGCTGAAGCGCCGCAGAAGCAGGTCGCGGTCGCCGTCATTCCGACGAGCGATGCGCGCAAGCCGAAAGCGAA
>DASSPL010000478.1:0-3295 GCA_035699685.1 Burkholderiales bacterium
TATCTGGATCAGGTTGGAGTAGTCGTCGGTCCAGGTGCGCCACTCCGGCCGATCCTCGGCGGGCTTGCCACCCGCCTCGACGATCGCCGGCGCTTCCAGCGCTTTTGCGTCGCGTGACACGAGCACCCAGTCGCTGCGCGAGCGGTTCGGATCGTCCTCCTCGGGGTCGTCCGAGACCAGCACGGCGTGCACCTTGAGCTCGGCGGCGAGCCGAGCCACCACCGGCACCAGGTCGAGGAAGCGGTTGGAGACGTGGAAGGCGACGATACCGTCGGTCTTCACGTGCCTGAGGTACGTCTGCAGCGCCTCGCGCGTGATGAGGTGCACCGGGATGGCGTCGCTCGAGAAGGCGTCGACCGCCAGGACGTCGAAGCCCTGCGGCGCCTCCCGCTCCAGGGTCAGGCGAGCATCGCCCAGCGCCGTTTCCACTTTCGCCGGGCTGTCGCCGAGGTAGGTGAACTCGCTCTTCGCGATGTCGATGACGTGCGGATCGATGTCGTAGAAGCGGTAGACGTCGCCCTTGCGCCCGTAGGCGGCGATTGTGCCGGTGCCCAGGCCGATCACGCCCACCTTCACCGGTCCGCCCTGCTTGGAGTGGATCGCCGCGCCGATGCCGGCCGTCTCCTGATAGTAGGTGGTGAGCTCGCGCTTGCGCGAGTCGTGCAGATACTGCTCGCCGTGCATGATGGTGCCGTGCACCAGGCGGCGCAGATGCGATTCCTGGCCCGCCAGTCCGTACTCCTTGACCCTCAGCACGCCGTAGAAGCTGCGCTTGGCGACCCGCACGTCGCGCTGGTGGCGCAGGCCATCGTATGTGGCGCACGCCCCCACGCCGAGCAGCACGGCGAGGCTCAGCGCATAGGCGACGCGGCCGACATTGGCGAGCCGCAGCACGGCGAGGATGGCGACCACTGTCAGCGCGGCGCCCAGCTCGAAGTAGCCGCTGAAGACCAGCGGCGCCGCGACCGCCACCAGCAGGCCGCCGAGCGCGCCTCCGGCGGACACGGTCAGGTAGAAGGCGGTCAGGTGCCGCGGCGCCGGGCGCGACAGGTACAGCTCGCCGTGGCAGAAGAGGCAGGCGATGAACAGGCCGGGGAGGAACACGCCGAGCTGCAGAGCGAGGTGGTAGTGGTACTCGGTGTCGATCACCAGCCAGGCCATGGCGACGAGCGCGACGAGCAGAAGCGCCCACGCGAACCGCGTCTGGTACATGCCCTTGCCTTCGAAGGCGATGATGAACGTCGCGAGGTACAGCGTCAGCGGCACGAGCCAGAGCAGCGGCACCGAGGCGACGTTCTGCGTGAGGTGGTTGGTGACGGCGAGGAGCACCATCGAGCCGGTGGCGGATAGCGCGAGCCACCAGGCGATGTCCTTCCGCGACAAGGGCGCCGCCTGCTCGGCCGCGCGCTCGGCTGCCGCGGCCGGCGTGCGCCAGGCAACCACGGCGCACAGCACCGCGAAGGCGGCAAACAGCCACGACCACAGCGCCACCTGCTGCCGGGCGCTCAGCCACGGCTCGACGAGGAAGGGATAGCCGAGCAGCGCGATCAGCGAGGCCAGGTTCGACAGCGCGAACAGGCGGTAAGGGTTCTCTCCCGGGCGCGCGCGCGAGAACCACGCCTGAATAAGCGGGCTGGTCGAAGCGAGCAGGAAGTAAGGCAGGCCGACGGTCGCGCCGAGGAGCAGCAGGATGCGCAGCACCGGCTCCTCCTCGCCGGTGGGCTTCCAGCCCTCCCCGGGCATGATCGGCAACGTGGCGAGCGCCGCGAGGAGCAGCACGGTGTGCACCAGCGGCTGGCGCCTGATCTTCCCCAGCCCGTGGGCGTAGGCATAGCCCGCCAGCAGGAGGATCTGGAAGAACAGCATGCAGGTCGTCCAGACGGCCGCGCTGCCGCCGAACCACGGCAGGATCAGCTTGGCGATGAGAGGCTGGACGAGGAAAAGAAGGAACGACGAAAGGAAGATCGTCGCTGCGTAGATCATCGAGGGTACGGCCTTAGACGCGCCGCGCCAGCTCGGCGGCAAGCCCCGTATAGCGGGCCGGCGTGAGCGCTAGCAGGCGTTTCTTCGCCTCGGCGGGAATCGGCAGGGACTTGATGAACTGGGCGAGCGAGCGCCGCTCGAGGCGCTTGCCGCGGCTGATGGCCTTGAGCTTGTCGTACGCATCGGGCACGCCGTGGCGGCGCATCACCTGCTGCACGGCCTCGGTGAGCACTTCCCAGTTCTGCTCCAGGTCGGCGGCCAGGCGGGCGCTGTCGGCCTGCAGCTTGCCCAGGCCGCGCTGCGTGGCGGCGTAGGCGAGCAGCGTGTGGCCGAGCGCGGTGCCGAGGTTGCGCTGCGCGGTCGAGTCCGACAGGTCGCGCTGCCAGCGCGACACGGGCAGCTTGTCGGCCAGGTGGCGCAGCAGCGCGTTGGCGACGCCGATGTTGCCCTCGGAGTTCTCGAAATCGATCGGGTTCACCTTGTGCGGCATGGTGGACGAGCCGACCTCGCCCTGCTTCAGCTTCTGCCTGAAGTAGCCGAGCGAGACGTAGCCCCAGATGTCGCGATCGAGGTCGAGGAGCACGGTGTTGGCGCGCGCATAGGCGTCGAGCAGCTCGGCCATGCCGTCGTGCGGCTCGATCTGCGTGGTGTAGGCATTGAATTCCAGGCCCAGCTTCTGCACGAAGCGCCGCGCGAACCGCTCCCAGTCCACGTCCGGATAGGCGATGAGGTGGGCGTTGTAGTTGCCCACCGCGCCGTTGATCTTGCCGAAGACCGGGACGGCGGCGATGCGCTCTCTCGCGCGCGCCAGCCGCTGCGCGAAGTTCGCCATTTCCTTGCCGAGCGTGGTCGGCGACGCGGCCTGGCCGTGCGTGCGCGACAGCATCGGCAGGGCGGCATGCCGCCTCGCCAGCGCGCGCAGCGCCTCGATCAGCGCATCGAGTCGCGGCAGCATGACCTCATCGCGCGACTCGCGCAGCATGAGCGCATAGGAGAGGTTGTTGATGTCCTCCGAGGTGCAGGCGAAGTGGATGAACTCGAGCGCGGCCTGCGCCTCGCGGTTGGCCGCGAGCTTCCTGCGCAGCCAGTACTCGATCGCCTTGACGTCGTGGTTGGTCTCGGCCTCGATCTTCTTGATCTCGCCCGCATCGGCCTCGGCGAACTCGTTCATCAGGCGGCGGAAGGCGCCGAGCGTGCGCGGCGAGAACGGCTTCAGCTCGCGGATGGCGCGCTCCTGGGCGAGCGCCTGCAGCCATTCGAGCTCGATGCGGATGCGGTAACCGATGAGCGCCTGCTCGCTGAAGTGGACCCT
>DASSPL010000479.1:0-10343 GCA_035699685.1 Burkholderiales bacterium
GATGATCCGCGGCAGCATGGCGCACGCGCCCATGTCGCAGCCGGCAAGCCCGACGCGCACGAAGAGGAACGCCGCCTTGGCGCTCGGCGAGCCGTAGCGCAGGTCGGAGGCCATCGCGAGGATCGCGCCGGCGCCGGCGCACACGCCGTCGATCGCGGCGATCACCGGCTGCGGGCAATGGCGCATCGCCTTGACCACGTCGCCGGTCATGCGCGTGAACTGCAGCAGCTCCGGCATGGTCATCTTGGTGAGCGGGCCGATGATCTCGTGCACGTCGCCGCCGGAGCAGAAATTGCCGCCCTCGCCGGTGATCACCACCGTCCTGACGGACGGTTCCCTCCCCAGAGACTGGAAGAGGTCGCGCAACTCGCCATAGGAATCGAAGGTGAGCGGGTTCTTGCGGTCGGGACGATTGAGCGTGATGACGCCGACCTTGCCGTCCACGCGCCAGAGGAAATGCTTGGGCTGGATCATGCGCTGACCTCCACGGCGTGCACTTTGGCTTTCGCCAGCAGGCGCAGCAGGTCGTCCTGCTCGCGGCGCGACAGGCCCGACAGCAGGTCGACCACCCACTCCTCGTGCGCGCTGGCCATCTCGGAAAAGGTGCGCTCGCCGGTGCGCGTGAGGCGGATGCGGAAGGCGCGGCGGTCGTCCGGCTCGTCGAGGCGCTCGACCAGGCCCTCCTTCTCCAGCTGGTCGACGATGGCGGTGACGTTGCCGCCGGTGACCATCAGCAGGCGCGACAGCTCGTTCATCTTCAGCCCCTCCGGATGGCGCTCGAGCTGCGCCATCAGGTCGAAGCGCGGCAGCGTGGTGCCGAAGCGCTCGCGCAGCCGCGAGCGCACCACGCGCTCGATCATCTGCGTGCAGGTGAGGAGCCGCAGCCAGATGCGCACTTCCCGGTGATCGTCGGAGCGGGCGATGGTTTCCCGGTCGGCCGAATTTGATTTCACGCGAACCCTCCAAGCCTGAATAGATTAAGCTTGAAGTATTTCGGCCCGGTTTGTCAATCGCTCAGGCGAGCGCTCCGCCTTGCGCCGCTGCCTAGCCCTCGCGGGCGGGGTCCCCCGGCGGCAGCACCTGGTTGAATTGCGGCATGCGCTTCCATGCCGGCACGGGCGGCGTGTGCCCGGGGGCCGGCGCGTAGACGGAGAGTTCCACCAGCTGCATGCGATGCAGGTACCGCGGGCAGTTGGGGAAGATGCGCTCGGCGCGCACGCGTACGACGGGCTGGGCCGCGTCGAGGTCGATCGAGGCGCTGCCGTTAACGCGCAGGCGCCGCGGCTTCTCGAAGTCCAGGAACAGCAGGCCCACGGCCGGGTTCACGCGCAGGTTGCCGAGGCTCCGGAACATGCCGTTGCCGTCGTAGCTCGCGAATTCGAGCTGCGACGGGCCGACCACGCGCACGAAGCCCGGCGCGCCACCCTTGTACGAGCAGTCCGGGCGGCCCGCCGCGTCGGCGCTTGCGAGGAAGAACATGCTGCGGCTCTCGATGAACTGCCGGTCTTCCTCGGTGAACGCCGTGCGCCCTAGCCGTTCATCGAGCCGGTCCGCCAGCTCGCGGGTCTGGAACCGGTCCTGCAGCTCGCGCATCCCGGGATGGTAAGGGCCCTGCGCCATGCGCGCTCAGCCTTTCTCGCCCGCGAGCACCCACTTTTCGCCGAGCGTCTTGCCGTCACGCACCATGGTGAGCGTGCCGTCGAGACGCTTGCCCTGCACTACGCCGCGCCACAGGAGCTGGCCGTATTTCGCGCTCTGGGTCTGCGCTTCGAAGCTCACCCTGTCGCCCGCCACGCTGGCGGTGTACGGCCCGTCGCCATAGTCATAGCGATCGCACGCCGTGGAGCGAAAGCGCCCGTTATTGAAGATGATCGTGTCGGCGTCGCCTGCGGTCTTGCCGCGCTCGAGGACGATGCCGGCGAAGTGGCGGCCGTCCAAGGCGTTCGCCTTCCTCTCTGCCGGATGGCCATGCGCAAAGTCCACCATGCCCTGAAAGTCCACCACCACCGCGGCCTCGTCGCCGACGACCCAGGCATCGTGCCCGGCCGGCAGCAGCGACACCTCGCCCGGGCGGCAATCGAATTCACTGCCGTCGTCCATCAGGACGCGCAGCACGCCGGCAACGTGGTACTGGAAGTGCGGCGCCTCGCAGCTGCGGGTTTTTGCCACTGGCTGGACGGAACTCGACCACTTCCAGCCGGGCTCGAATACCGCGCGTCCGACGGTTGCGCCACCGATCTTGATAAGTTCCAGGCGGCCCCTGGGAAACTCCCTGATCTCGTCCGGACGGCCGAAATCCTTGCGCTCTGCCTGCTTCATCGTCCACCTCCTCTCGCGCCATTAAAAGGCGCCGGCGGCAAGCGAGGAATGCGTAGTCCTACGTACGCGCTAAAGCGCGCCGACCAGCCGCTCGGCAGCGCGATCGAAGCGCGCGGGGTCGCCGTACGAGCGGGCAAGCATCATGGCGCCTTCCAGCGAGCCGACGATGCTGCCGGCGAGCTCGCGCGCCGGGCCCCTGAACGCGAACGTGCCTGCCTTGCGTCCCTGTTCGAGCAGCGCGGCGAGCCACTCCTCGTTCCGATCGAAGAAATGCCGCACCTCCTCTTTCATCGGGGTCGGCAGCGTGGTGTAGTCGGAAGCGAGCATTCCGCAAAGGCACATGCGGTTGTCGCGCAGCACATCGGCGTAGATGCGCACATAGCGCTTGAGCCTGGCGCGCGCGTCCCCGCCGCCGGCATCGATCCCCTTGAGCGCCTCGAGGAAAGTCTGCTCGTAGCGCTCGATCAAGCGCTTGCCGAGCTCTGCCTTGGAGGGAAAGTGGTAGTGCAAGCTCGCCTTGGTGACATCGAGCGCCTCGGCGATATCCGCGTAGCTGAACCCGTTGAACCCGCGCGTCTGCACCAGGCGCTCGGCGATGTCGAGGATGCGCTGGGGCGTGTCGGCCGGGGCGGGCTTGGGCATGGACGGAAGTCTACCAACTAGTAGGTTGACAAACAACTTACCAGTAGGTAAAAAAGCCGGCATGCTATCGCCGACGAGCCGCGATCTGCCCGTCGCCCCGGAGGAGCCCCGTCCGGGCGGCATGCCCTTCGTCGTCGCGCCGCTAGCCGTGCTTACGGCGCGCGAGCGCGAGGTGCTTGAATGGCTGGCGGCCGGCAAGACCAACCGCGACATCGCGGCGATCGTCGGCGCGCGGCCCCGCACGGTCGAGAAGCACCTGGAGCGCATCTACGAGAAGCTCGGGGTTGAAAACCGCACCGCGGCGGTCATGCGTTGCCTCGCGCCCGCCTGACGTCCTCATAGATCCTTCCTTGTGACGAGGATGTGCTTGAGCCGCCGCGCGGCCGGATAGTCGCGGTGCACGGAGCGATAGATCTTCCGCAGGTTCTTCCAGGGGGACGGATCGTTGTAGAAGCGGTGAAGGAACAGCATGTCGCACACCAGGCTCGCCATCCAGCCTACGGGGGTGGCGTACCCCACCACGGCCTGCACGCCGGTTTTCATGAGGAACTCCCGCGCGAAGGCGAGCCCGCGCACGCCGCGGAATACGTTGCAGGCGGCGAAGTAGACGAGATTCCGGTAGCCGCCCCCGCCGTAGCCGGCGAACGCGTCGATCAGGTGCTCGCCGCCGATGCGCTCCACGGGCGTGCGCACCGAGGCCGCGCGCCCGTGGAACGCGAGGTAGAACACCGGCGCGTCGAACAGTTCCTTCTGCCGCCACATCAGGCCTTCGGGGCGCTTGAGGTAGTACGCGAGCCCGGCGTGCGAGTCGACGAAGCGGTGCGCGACCGTCAGCGGCGGATGCACCAGCGGCGCCATGCCGTCGAGGAAGCCTTTCACCGAGAAGTGCTGGAACAGCTGCTCGTTCCAGTACGCCTCGAGGCAGACGATTTTGGGCGGCGCCTTCAACGCCGCTGTGCCAAACTCGGCCTGTGAGACATGCGCTGATTATGCTGTTGCTGGCCGCCCATCCGGCGGCCGTGTTCGCCCAAGCGGCGTCGCTCTCGGAGACCAACGCGGTCGCCCGCATCGCCGAGTGCCTGGTCGTCGGCGCGCCGCCCGACTGGCAGAAGCTGCACATGGTGATCGAGCTTGCCGAGCCGGGCGCCGAAAGCGGGCAGGTGCGCTATCTCGCCGTGCGCGAGTCCTCCCCGGACACGCCGGTGCCGTACGTGCCGTGCGACCTGAAGAAGCCGGCGCAGGTGCTGATCGAGTCGCGCCAGCAGCAGGTTCCCGAGCGCAAGGGCTGGACCGGGGCGCGGCTCACCCTGCACGAGACGGGGAAGTTCGAGCTGAACTACGACTACCCGAAGTAAGACGGGGTCGCGCATCAGTGGCGCGACGGAATCCGGTAGAGCCATATCGCGAGAACCAAACCCAGGGTGACGAGCGCGGCCTGCAGCCATGCCGGCCGCACGAAAAGCACCACCGATACGCCGATCGACAGCGCCATCAGGCAGATGGCGAAGAGTTTCGTCCGGTACGGGATGCTGCGATGCTCCTGCCACTCGCGCACCAGCGGCCCGAAGGAAGGGTGCTCGAGCAGCCACCGGTGGAAGCGCGGCGACGAGCGGGCGAAGCAGGCCGCCGCGAGGAGCAGGAACGGGGTCGTGGGCAGCACCGGCAGCACGACGCCGAGCAGCGCAAGACCCAGGCTGACAAAGCCGGCGGCGAGATACGCGCCGCGCTTCAAGCCTTACGCAAAAAATCGAAGTCGCAGCCGTGCTCGGCCTGCAGCACATGCTCCATGTAGAGCTGCGCGTAACCGCGCTTGGGCGTCTCCACCGGCGGCTGCCACGCCGCCTTTCTCGCCCGCAGCTCGGTTTCAGGGACGAGAAGGTCGATCGAGCGCTTCTTGACCGAGACGCGGATCCGATCGCCGTTCTTGACCAGCGCCAGCGGGCCGCCCGCGGCCGCTTCGGGCGAAACGTGCAGCACGATCGTGCCGTACGCGGTGCCGCTCATCCGCGCGTCCGATATGCGCACCATGTCCTTCAGCCCGGCGCGCGCCAGCTTCGCCGGGATCGGCAGGTAGCCCGCTTCCGGCATGGCGTAGCCGGACGTCGGGCCGGCGTTCTGCAGCACCATGAAGTCGTCGGCGGTGATGTCGAGGTCCGGGTCGTCGACGCGCGCAGCCAGGTCGTCGAGCGACGTGAACACCACCGCGCGGCCCTCTTTCTCGAACAGCTTCGGATCGGCGGCCGAGCGCTTCAGGATCGCGCCGTTGGGCGCGAGCGAGCCGAACAGGGCCACCAGCCCGCCTTCCCTGGACAGGGGATCGGAGAAAGGCTTGACCACTGCGCGATCGACCCAAGGCGGAAGCTTCTCCAATACCTCGCCCAATGTAATCCCGGCCACCGTCATGCAGTCGAGATGCAGCACCGGCTTCAGCTCGCGCAGCACCGCGCCGAGGCCGCCGGCGGCGTAGAGATCGGACATGTAGTACTGGCCGGTGGGCTTCAGGTCGATCAGCACCGGGGTGGAGTCCGACCACTCGTTCAGCTTCCGCAGGTCGATGGTGACGCCGGCGCGGCCGGCGATCGCCGTGAGATGGATGATCGCGTTGGTGGAGCCGCCGATCGCGAGCAGCACGCGCACCGCGTTCTCGACCGACTTCTCCGTGATGATCTGGCTCGGCCGGATGGGATTCTTCGCCAGCTCCACCGCCCGCGCGCCGCTCGCTTCGGCCGCGCGCAGGCGGTCGGCGTGCACCGCCGGGATCGCCGCGCTGCCGGGCAGCGCCATGCCGAGCGCCTCGGCGATCGACGCCATCGTCGAGGCGGTGCCCATCACCGCGCAGGTGCCCGCAGTGGTGGCGAGGTTGCCTTCCACCTCTTCTATGCCGGCGGCGTCGACCTTGCCCGCCCGGTGCATCGCCCAGAACCGCCGGCAGTCGGTGCACGCACCCAGCCGCTCGCCATGGAACGAGGTCGGCATCATCGGCCCGGCGAGGAGCTGGATCGCCGGCAGGTCGGCCGATGCCGCGCCCATCAGCTGCGCCGGCACGGTCTTGTCGCAGCCGCCGACCAGCACCACCGCGTCCATCGGCTGCGCCCGGATCATCTCCTCGACGTCGATCGACATCAGGTTCCTGAACATCATCGACGTCGGGCTGAGGAACACCTCGCCGAGCGACACCGTCGGGAACTCGATCGGCAGCCCGCCGGCGGCGAGCACGCCGCGCTTCACCGCCTCGATCAGCTCGGGGAAGTGGCGGTGGCAGTTGTTGAAGCCGCTCTTGGAGTCCGCGATGCCGACCACCGGCCGGCCGAGCATCTCGCTCGAGTAGCCCATGCTCTTCGCGAACGAGCGGCGCAGGTAGAGCGAGAACGCGGGATCGCCGTAGTTGGTGAGCCCCTTCGCGAGCCCGCGCTTCTTCTCCATTACGAGCCTTCCACCACCGGCTCGACGTAGATTTCCACGCGCCGGTTCGCCGAGCGCCCGCCCTCGGTGGAGTTCGAATCGATCGGCATGGTCTCGCCCTTGCCCACCGTGGCGAGGCGCACGGCCTGCACGCCCCTGGATTCGAAATAGCGCGCCACCGACAGGGCGCGGCGCTCGGACAGGCCCTGGTTGTACTGGTTGCTGCCGACATCGTCGGTGTGCCCGGCGATGGTGAGCGTGGTCTTGCCGTAGCGCTTCACCACGTCGGCGATCTTGTCCATCGTGCTGTTGAAGCCCGGGCGGATGTCGGCCGAATTGGTGGCGAAGCCGGTGTCGCTGGTCATGGTGACGCGCACGATGTTGTTCTGCAGCTTGTCGACGCGCGCCTGGCGCGCCTTGATCTCGCGCTCGAGGTTCTTCTCCAGGTCCTTCTTCTGGTTGTCCATGTACGCGCCGACCGCGCCGCCGGCGATGCCGCCGCCGATCGCGCCGACGATGGCGCCCTTGGTGCGGTCCTGCTTGTAGGCCGCGGCGCCGAGCAGCGCGCCGCCCGCGGCGCCGATGAAGATGCCCGGCTCCATGTAGGGGCGGTTCATCGAGCCCATGCTGCCGTCGGCGGCGCAGCCGGCAAGGGAAATCGAAGCAACAACGATCAGCGTTCTTTTCATTGCGTTCCTTTCAGCGTGCATATTCCTGGCGCAAGATCCGCGCGCCTTCGACCATCGCCTTCATTTTCTCGTACGCGACCTCGCGCGGCAGGTACTTCATGCCGCAGTCGGGCGCGACGATCACATCCTCGGGCTTCACGTGCTTGAGCGCCCGGCGCAAGCGCTCGGCCACCTGCTGCGGCGTCTCCACCTTCATCTCCGAGAGATCGATGCAGCCGACCATGATCTTCTTGCCCGGCAGCTTCTGCAGCACCGCGGTGTCGAGGTTCGACTGCGCGGTCTCGATCGAGACCTGCCGCACGGGCGACCCCGCGAGCTCGGGCAGGAACGAGTAGCCCGACGGCCGCGCATGGATGATGGCGGCGTAGCCGAAGCAGATGTGCACCGCGGTCATGCCGTTGATGCCCTCGAGGGCGCGGTTCAGGGCCTTCAGTCCGTACTCGCGCGCCGGCTCCGGCCGCGCCTGCATGTAGGGCTCGTCGATCTGCACCACGTCCGCCCCCGCCGCGAAGAGGTCGCGGATCTCCTCGTTGACGGCCGCGGCGTAGTCCATCGCCGCCTCGGCGGGCGACTTGTAGAAGTCGTTCTGCGCCTGCTGCGACATCGTGAACGGCCCGGGGACGGTGATTTTCGTCTGCCTGGAGGTATGGCGTTTGAGGAACTTCAGATCGTCGACCTCGACGGCGTGCTTCCTGCGGATCTTGCCGACGATGCGCGGCACCGGATTCGGATGCCCGGAGCGGTCGAGAGCGGTGCCGGGATTGTCGACGTCGACGCCCTCGAGCGCCGTGGCGAAGCGATTGGAGTAGCTCTCGCGGCGGATCTCGCCGTCGGTGACGATGTCGAGCCCGGCCTGCTCCTGCGCGCGGATGGCGAGCAGCGTGGCGTCGTCCTGCGCCTCGGCGAGGTACTGCTCGGGGATCCGCCAAAGCTCCCTGGCGCGCACGCGCGGCGGGAACCGTCCCGCGAGCTTCTTGCGATCGATCAGCCATTCGGGCTGCGGGTAGCTGCCGACGAGCGTAGTGGGAAAAAGCATGGTCAGGTGGTCGCGAACCTCGGTGAGATTTTGGCCAGGCGCCCGGGATCGATGCGCCCGCTCCTCTGAATATAGCTCCAGGCGAAGTCGCGCGGCGAGAGGTTCATGTGTTCGGCGAAGCGGTCGTACCAGGCGCCGCTCGAATCCGCGGCCGTGACCAATTTCTCGACGATCGGCCGCCGCGAGGCCTCGAAGGCGTGCAGGGCCGCGGGAACGTCCGGATTCTCGTTCAGCGCCTTGTTGAGCGCGATGGCGTCCTCCATGGCGAGCCGCGTGCCCGAGCCGATGGAGAAGTGCGCCGTGCGCTGGGCGTCGCCGATCAGCACGCGGTTGCCGGCCGACCAGCGGTCGTTACGCAGGTTGGGGAAATTGCGCCAGATCGAGCGGTTGGTCACCAGCGGCTCGCCCTGCAGCGTGTCGGCGAAGACACGCTCCAGGTAGGCCATGGTCCGCGCCTCGTCCATGCCGGCGAAGCCGGCGCGCTCCCACGTCTGCGGGTCGCACTCGGCGACGAAGGTGCTCATGTCAGGCGCGTGCCGGTAGTGATGCGCGTTGAACCTGCCGTGCTCGTTCTCGACGAAGGTCTGGGTCAGCGTGGCGAAGGCCCGCCGCGTGCCATACCAGGCGAACCTGTTGGCGCAATGGCTGATGCGGGTGCCGAAGTCCGTGCTCTGGCGAACCGCGGAGTTCGCGCCATCGGCGCCAACGACCAGGTCGTAGCCGGCGTAATCGGCGACCGTGCGCTCGTATTCCGGCTCGATGCCCACGGTCGCAAGCTGCTGGCGCAGCAACCGCAGCAGGTGCAGCCGGCCGATGGCCGAGAAGCCGATGCCGTCGATCACCACGCGCTCGCCGCGATGCACCACGGTGAGGTCCACCCAGGACTCCATCTGCGGCGTGATGAGGTCGTAGGTGCCCGGGTCGTCGGCCCGGAGGAACTCGAGCGCCTTGTCGGAGAACACCAGCCCGAAGCCGAACACCGCGTCGGCCGGGTTCTGCTCCACGACGCGGATGCGCCAGTCGGGATGCGCGCGCTTCGCGAGGTAGGCGAAGTAAACGCCGGCCGGCCCGGCGCCGACGACCAGCACGTTCATTTCAGCCCCCTCAGTTTCCCCAGATCGCGCGCGCGGCGTCGACGCAGAGCCTGAGCTTGGCGCGCTCGTCGGCCTCGGTCACCGGGTTGCCGCCCATCGTGCTGGCGAAGCCGCACTGGGGGCTGATGGCGAGCTGCGCCGCGTCGATGTGCCGGGCCGCTTCGTCCACCCGCCTTTTCAACTGGTCGAGGGGTTCCAGCCGGGGCGTCTTCGAGCTGACGAGGCCGAGCACCACGCCCTTGTCCTGCGGTACGAAGCGCAACGGCTCGAAGCTGCCGGCGCGCGGCGTGTCGAACTCGAGCAGGAAATGGTCGACGCGGGTGCGCGAGAAGAATTTTTCCGCCACCGAGTCGTAGCCGCCCTCGGAGAGGTACATGCCCTTGTAGTTGCCGCGGCAGACGTGCACGCCGATGGCCATGCCCTGCGGCTTGTTCCTCACCGCCTCGTTGATGGCATCGATGTAGAGGTCGACCAGCCGGTCGGGGTCCTCGCCGGCTTGCTTCACCTTCTCGCGCGCCGCCGGGTCGCAGAGGATGGCGAGCGCCACTTCGTCGAGCTGCACGTAGCGGCAGCCGGCGGCCGCCAGGTCGGCGATCTCGGCTTGGTAGACCTTGCCCAGGTCGCGGAAGAACTCGGCGGCGTCGCCGTAAGCGGTGCCCCAGTCGCTGAAGCGGTAGAAGTGCATCGTCGACGGCGCCGGCATCGTGATCTTGGCCGTGCGCGGGGTGTTCTGCTTGACGAAGCGGAACTCCTCCAGCGTGATCGGTGCGGCGCGCTTCACCTTCCGTTCCGCATACGGGGCGGTGAAGTCGCTCTCGTGGCCGGCCTCGTCGTGGAACTTGAGCACCGCCGGCTTGACGGTCAGCCCGTCGGTGAGCCGCACGAACTTCTCCCAGTACGAGGTGCGGCGGAACTCGCCGTCGGTCACCACCTGCAGCCCGCAATCGTGCTGGAGCGCGATCGCGTCGCGGATCGCCTCGTCTTGCGCTTTCGCAAGGTCGTCCGCCGGCGCGCGTTTTTCGGCATGCGCGCGAAACGCCTCGCGCAGCTTCTTCGGCCGCAGCAGGCTGCCGATGTGGTCGGCGCGAAACGCGATCACGGCTCGGGTTTTTTGCTGACCTGCTCCACGATCACCTGGATCTGCTTCTGCAGGCGCTGCAC
>DASSPL010000480.1:0-4662 GCA_035699685.1 Burkholderiales bacterium
GATCTCCTCGCGCGACTCGAAGGTCTTGTCGAGCTCCATCTTGCCGATCTCGCTGCGCAGCGTGGTCTGCGCGAGCTGGGTGATCGCGGCGACGTAGTTCGACGAGCCGTAGGAGGCGAGGCGCGGATCGGTCACCTGGTAGTAGAGGATGCCGTCGACGCCGAGCTGGGTGTTGTCCTTCGTGATGCACACCTGCTCCGGCACGTCGAGCGGCACTTCCTTCAGCGAATGCACGTACGCGACCTTGTCGAAGAACGGGATGATCAGGTTGAGCCCCGGCTCGAGCGTGCCGTGGAAGCGGCCGAGGCGCTCGACCACCCAGGCGCTCTGCTGCGGCACGATGCGCACGCCCTCGATGACGAAAGCCACGACCACGCCGATGAACAGGATCCAGCCCCAGTACTTCTGCAGGCCAGGTACTTGCGCCGAGACGATCGCCGCAATGACCGCGGCGGCTAGCTTCCAGAACATGGTGTTCCCCCCTTGTCGTGGTTGGGCGTCGTACGACCCGCCTCCCTCAGGCGGGGCGCTTCTTCGCGACCGTGAGCGTGTTGCCATCGGCGGCGACCACGAAGACGGTGGCTCCCGGCTCGATCGCGTCGCTGCCCTCGACGCGCGCGTCCCAGGTGGCACCGCGATAGCGCACGCGGGCGAGCCGCGCGCCGGCATCGAGCCAGGCCTCGAAGCTCGCCGGCATGCCGGCGTCGATCGGCGCCATGCGCGTCGGCTCAGCCCGTGCGCGGTAGATGTGCACCCCGTAGCAGCCGGCGGCGGCGAGCAGCGCGGCGACGATGCATTGCACCGGGAAACCCTGGCCGAAATACGCCGCGGCCGCGGCACCGAACGCCGCCACCGCCAGCATCAGCAGATAGAACGTCCCCGTCAGGAGCTCGGAGATGACGAGCACCAGTCCGACGATGGCCCAGGCAAACGCGGGGTCCATGAGGCGCCAATTTACTAGAATCGGCGCATGCTGGCTCGCGATCTCATCGCGCTGCACGAATCGCCGCGCGAGGTGCCCCTCTTCAGCGAGCGCTATCCCGGGCTGACACCGCAGGCCGGCTACGCGGCTGCGCAAGCGCTGCACGAGCACCGCGTGGCCCGCGGCTGGCGCGCCGTGGGCCGCAAGATTGGCTTCACCAACCGCACGATCTGGCCGCGCTACGGCGTGTACGAGCCGATCTGGGGGACGGTGTATGACCGCACGCTGATCCGCGCCGAGAACAACCGGGCTCGCGTCAGGCTGGAGGGACTGGTGAACCCGCGCATCGAGCCGGAGATCTGCTTCGGCCTGCGCACGGCGCCGGATCCGAAGAACCTTCTCCAGTGCATCGAATGGGTCGCCCACTCCGTCGAGATCGTCCAATGCCACCATGCAAGCTGGAAGCTGACGCTTGCCGACTCGACGGCCGACAACGGGCTGCACGGCCGTTTGGTGCTCGGGACGCCGACCGCGCCCCCCGCCGACATGGCCGAGCGTTTACCGAAGGCCACCGTGGAATTGTTCCGAGCCGGAGAAGCCGTGGACAGAGGCATCGGCGCGAACGTGCTCGACAGCCCGCTCGCCGCGCTCGCGTATGTGGTCGACGTCCTGTCGAAGCAGGGCGCGAGGCCGCTCGCCGCGGGTGAGATCGTCACCACCGGGACCATGACCGACGCGCATCCGGTGAAGCCGGGCGAAACGTGGAGCACGCGCCTGTCCGGCCTGCCCCTGGCCGGGCTCACCCTGGAGTTCGAATGAGGCCGCTCGAAGGGATCACGGTCGTCGCGCTCGAGCAGGTGATCGCCGGGCCGTTCGCCACGCGCCAGCTGGCCGAGCTCGGCGCGCGCGTCATCAAGATAGAGCGCCCGGGCGGCGGCGACGCCTCGCGCGCGTACGACACGACGGTCAGGGGCCAGTCGTCGCATTTCATCTGGGTCAACCGCTCCAAGGAAAGCCTGGCGCTGGACGTCAAGCAGCCGGCGGCAAAGGCGATCCTCGCGCGGCTCATCGCGCGCGCCGATGTCTTCGTGCAGAACCTCGCCCCCGGGGCGGCGGACCGGCTGGGGCTCGGCGCGGCGGAGCTTAGGCACCGCCATCCGCGGCTCATCTGGTGCGGGATTTCGGGCTACGGCCCGAGCGGCCCCTATGCTTCGAAAAAGGCGTACGACCTGCTGGTGCAGTGCGAGGCGGGGCTGCTTTCCGTCACCGGCACGGGCCAGGAACCCGCCAAGGCCGGCATCCCCGTGGCGGACATCGCGGCCGGCATGTACGCCTTTTCCTCGATCCTGGCTGCACTGCTGCGGCGCGAACGCAGCGGCGAGGGCGCGACGCTCGACATCACCATGTTCGAGGCGCTCGGCGAATGGATGGGTTTCCCCGCGTATTTCACCGCCTACGGCGGCACGCCGCCGGCAAGGTCCGGAGCGCATCACTCGACCATCGTGCCCTACGGCCCGTTCCGCGCCGGCGACGGCGGCACCGTGTTCCTCAGCGTGCAGAACGAGCGCGAGTTCTCGCGCTTCTGCGAGCAGGTGCTGCGCAACCCCGCGCTCGCGGCCGATTCCCGGTTTGCCAACGGCACGGCCAGGCTCAGACACCGCGATGCATTCCACGCCGAGATCGAACGCGTGTTCTCCGGGCTTACGTCGACGCAGGTGATCGAGCGACTGGAGGCGGCCGACATCGCCAACGCCCGCCTGAACGACATGCAGGAGTTCTGGCGCCATCCGCAGCTCGAGGCGCGCGGCCGCTGGGCCGGGATCGACACGCCGGCGGGCCCTATCGCCGCGCTAAAGCCGCCCTTCAACTTGAGCGGCTTCGAGCCGCGCATGGACGCCGTGCCTGCAGTCGGCGAGCATTCACTCGACATCCTCGCCGAGCTGGGCTGCGACCAAGCCGAGATCGAGCGGCTTAAAGCCGGGAAAGTGATCTAGGGCTCAGGGCGGGCCGCAGCACTCGCTGCCCGAGACGCGCGTGTTCCACTCGCGGTAGCCGTCGACCCAGCCCACCATGTAGCGGCTCTCGGAGGCCTCGACGCCGTGCGCCTTGCACTGGTGCGCATACTGGTCGATCTGCGGGCGCAGGCCATAAATATCCGCGTCGCGGTAACCGAGCTGGTACCAGTCGGCCGAGCGGCACTGCGTCTCGTTCATGGACGCGCACCCGGCGGTGAGGAGCACCGCAAGGCTAATCCACGCCGCCGTGCATCTTGCGCCGCTCGAATTCATATTTGCCCTCCTGCCAGCCTTCCGCGTAGCGCGCGACATCGATCTGCGCTCCCCGGCGTGAGCAGGCCGGGGCGTAAATGTCGTCCTGGCGCTGCAGGCCGAAGATCGCGTCGCGAAACCCGGTTTCGTAGGCGTTGCGGCATGCGCTCTGGTCCAGCGAAGCACAGCCCGTAAGAATAGCGACAGCAATCAGGAGAGCCGGTTTCATACCGCTGCGAACAGCGCGCCGCGCAGCGTATTCCGGCGCGCTTACTGCTTTGCGCCGCTCTTGACCTCGATGCCGGCGGCGCGGGCGAGGTCGCGGTGCACGCGGGCCACGCGCTCCACTTCGCCCTTGGCCGGGAAGCGCTCGTAGAAGCCTTCCTCTCGGAACTGCTTGGCCATCTCCGACCATGGCGCGAGGCGCTGCTCCCAGCGCGCCAGGCGCCCGGCTTCGGGCTCGGCGTCGTCGCGCGCGAGGTCGGCGCATACCCGCACCATCGCCTTGATGGTCACCGGCTTGGTGACCATGAAGTTCTCCTTGCCCCACACCGCCTCGCCGAACACGGCGCGCGCCGCCTTGAAGAAGTCGCGGATGATGCCGTAGTAGCGCGGCACCTCCTTCGAGCTGCCGCCGGCGAGCTGGATCGAGCGCCAGCGGCCGCGCACCCAGCGATGCAGCTCGTTGAAGAGCTCGGCCTGCAGCACCCACTTGTCCCGCTGGCTGCGGCCGCCGAGGCGGTTGATGCGGTAGCGCAGCGGGCTGTCGCCTTCCATGTAGAGCTTCTCGACCAGGCGCGCGGCGAACTTGCGGTCCGGCGCGGCGAACGACACGCGGTCGTAAAGGTCGACGAGGTGGCTCTTGTTGATGCGCGTCGGCGTCGAATTGATGATGACGAACATCTCGGTGGCGAAGTCCTCGCTGCGCCCGTCGAAGATGATGCACGGCACGTTGATGGTCGCCGCGTCGTCCGGGCGTTCCTGCATGTAGAAGTGCAGCGCCGCCAGGCGGTGCTGGCCGTCGATGATCAGGTACTTGGAGCTCGGCTCGGCGAGGCTGCCCTGCCCGCCGCCGCCCTCGGAGCGGAAGTTGAGCCGCTCGGAAGTGAACAGCAGCACCGTACCCGGGATCGGCGGCTGCGACACCGCCGTCTCGTAGAAATTCTTGAGCTGCTTCACCTTGGAGCGCGAGACGGAACGCTGGAAGGCTTCGTCGTTGCGCTCGATCTTGGCGATGAACTGCGCGATGTCGTCGTCGTGCGAGACGCGTGACGGCGCGATCTCCTCGCCTTCGCCATAGAAGCGACTGATGAACCGCACCTTGCCCATTAAATCCTTGGCGCGGTAGCTGACGAAATAAAAGACGCCGTCCTTCTGGCGGATCTGCGTCGCTTGCATGGACGCTCCTTAGTCCCCCCGCCCCCCCGGCGGGCGTACGGCCGCGAATATAAAGGAAAACCGGCGATCGGGCGG
>DASSPL010000481.1:0-3616 GCA_035699685.1 Burkholderiales bacterium
CGTCTTCAGCGCGCTCGAGATGGCGCTCGCCTCGGCGACCAAGAAGAAGTACACCGAGGACATCGACGTGCGCGTCGCGATCGACAAGAACACCGGCGCCTACGAGACCTTCCGCCGCTGGCGCGTGCTGCCCGACGACGCCCCCGACTGGAACACGGCGCAGATGCTGTCCGTCGAGGAAGCCCAGGACCGCGGCAAGGCCGACGCCAAGATCGACGACGTCCTCGAGCAGCCGATCCCGAACGTCGAGTTCGGCCGCATCGGCGCGCAGACCGCCAAGCAGGTCATCCTGCAGCGCATCCGCGATGCCGAGCGCGAGCAGATCCTGCAGGACTTCCTGTCGCGCGGCGACGAGCTGGTCACCGGCACCGTGAAGCGCATGGAGCGCGGCAACGCCATCATCGAGTCCGGGCGCCTGGAAGCGCTGCTGCCGCGCGAGCACATGATCCCGAAGGAAAACCTGCGCGTCGGCGACCGCGTGCGCGCGTGGGTCATGAAGATCGACCGGCAAGCCCGCGGTCCCCAACTCATTTTGAGCAGGACTGCACCCCAGTTCATCATGAAGCTGTTCGAGCTCGAGGTGCCCGAGATCGAGGAGGGCCTGCTCGAGATCAAATCCGCCGCCCGCGATCCCGGGATCAGGGCGAAGATCGCGGTCCACACCAACGACAAGCGCATCGACCCGATCGGCACCTGCGTCGGCATGCGCGGCTCGCGGGTGCAGGCCGTTACCCAGGAGCTGGCCGGCGAGCGCGTCGACATCGTGCTCTGGTCGGGCGACCCGGCGCAGTTCGTGATCGGCGCACTGGCTCCCGCTGAAGTCAGCTCCATTGTCGTGGATGAGGAAAAGCACGCCATGGACGTCGTCGTCGACGAGGAGAACCTCGCCGTGGCGATCGGCCGCAGCGGCCAGAACGTGCGCCTCGCCTCCGAGCTCACCGGGTGGCAGATCAACCTGATGACCGAGGAGGAGTCGAACAAGAAGCAGCAGGAGGAGAGCGGCCGCATCAAGAGCCAGTTCATGGAGAAGCTCGACGTCGACGAGGAGGTCGCCAACATCCTGATCGAGGAGGGCTTCTCCACGCTCGAGGAGATCGCCTACGTGCCGATCAACGAGCTGATGGAGATCCAGTCGTTCGACGAGGGCACGGTCAACGAGCTGCGCAACCGCGCGCGCAACGCGCTGCTGGTGGCGGCCATCGCCAACGAAGAGAAGATGGAAGGCGTCGACCCCGAGATGCTCAAGCTCGACGGCATGGACACGCAGCTCGCCGCCAAGCTGGTGGAGAACAACGTGCGCACCCGGGACGATCTCGCCGACCTCGCGGTGGACGAGCTGTCCGAGATGACCGGCATGGACGCCGAGCGCGCCAAGAAGCTGATCCTGGCCGCCCGCGCCCACTGGTTCGAGAACAAGGAGACCGCGTAAGTGGCGCAAACCAGCGTAGCCCAATTCGCGAGCGAGCTGAAGGTTCCGCCTTCGGTGCTGCTCGAGCAGCTGCGCGCCGCGGGCGTCGACAAGAAGCAGGCGAACGATTCCCTTACCGAGCAGGACAAGTCGCGCCTGCTCGAGTACCTGCGCCGCACCCACGGCTCGGCCGAGACCAAGAACAAGATCACCCTCACGCGCAAGCAGACCAGCGAGATCCGCAAGACCGACGCCAGCGGCAAGTACCGCACGGTGCAGGTCGAGGTGCGCAAGAAGCGCGTCTTCGTGAAGCGCGACCCGGCCGAAGTGACCGCCGCCGCGGTCGCCGCCGAGGCGCCGCCGCCGCCGCCCGCGCCCCCGGCGGTCAATGCCAAGGAAATCGAGCTAAGGGAAGAGGAAGCGCGCCGCCAGCAGCAGCTCGCCGAGCTGCAAGCCGCGGAATTGCGCGAGAAGCAGGAGCGCGAGCGCAAGGAAGCCGAGCAGAAGGCCGCCGAGGCGGCCGCCGCGGCGGCAGCCGCAGCGCCGGCTGCGGCGCCGGCCGCGGCCACCACGCTGCATGCGCCCAAGCCCGCGGCCGACGCCAAGGCCGACAAGAAGCCGAAGAAGGCGAAGCCCACCACCGTGCTGCGCGACGACTCGGCGCGCCGGCGAACGATCAAGACGCGCGGCGACGCCGGCGGCGGTGTCGCCGGCTGGCATGCGCGCCGCGGCGGCGGCCATCGCTCACAGGGCGGCGGCGAGCAGACGACGTTCGCGCAGCCGACCGAGCCCCTGGTGCGCGAAATCCCGGTGCCCGAAACGATCACGGTGGGCGAGCTGGCGCACCGCATGTCGGTGAAGGCCGCCGAGGTGATCAAGGCGCTGATGAAGCTAGGCACCATGGCGACCATCAACCAGGTGCTCGATCAGGAGACGGCGATGATCCTGGTCGAGGAAATGGGCCACAAGGCCAAGGCGGCCAAGCTGGACGATCCGGAATCGTTTCTCGCCGAGGCGCCCGAGACCGAGACGGGCGCGGAGCAGAAGGACCGCCCGCCGGTCGTCACGGTCATGGGCCACGTCGACCACGGCAAGACCTCGCTGCTCGACTTCATCCGCCGCACCAAGGTCGCGGCGGGCGAAGCCGGCGGCATCACCCAGCACATCGGCGCGTATCACGTGAACACGCCGCGCGGCGTGATCACGTTCCTCGATACGCCGGGCCACGAAGCCTTCACGGCGATGCGCGCGCGCGGCGCGAAGGTCACCGACATCGTCGTGCTGGTGGTGGCCGCCGACGACGGCGTCATGCCGCAGACCATCGAGGCCATCAACCACGCCAAGGCCGCGAAAGTGCCGCTGGTCGTGGCCATGAACAAGATCGACAAGCACGAGGCCAACCCGGACAAGGTGAAGCAGGATCTCCTCGCGCACGGCGTGGTGCCGGAGGAATTCGGCGGCGACTCGCCGGTGGTGCCGGTGTCCGCGCGGACCGGGGAGGGCGTGGACAACCTGCTCGAGCAGGTGCTGCTGCAGGCCGAAGTGCTCGAGCTCAAGGCGCCGGTCGAGGCGCCGGCCAAGGGCGTGGTGATCGAGGCGCGGCTCGACAAGGGCCGCGGGCCGGTCGCCACGCTGCTGGTGACCTCGGGAACGCTGAACCGCGGCGACATCGTGCTCACGGGCGCGGTCTACGGCCGCGTGCGCGCGATGCTCGACGAGAACGGCAAGCCGATCCAGGCGGCCGGGCCGTCGATCCCGGTCGAGGTGCAGGGCCTGTCGGAGGTGCCGAACGCCGGCGAGGACATGATGGTGCTCGGCGACGAGCGCAAGGCGCGCGAGATCGCGCTCTTCCGCCAGGGCAAGTTCCGCGACGTGAAGCTCGCCAAGCAGCAGGCGGCGAAGCTCGAGAACATGTTCGAGCAGATGGCCGAGAGCGGCAAGAAGGCGCTCAACCTGGTGATCAAGGCCGACGTGCAGGGCTCGCAGGAGGCGCTGATCCACGCGCTCACGCGCCTGGGCAGCGAGGAGGTCAAGGTCACGGTGGTGCACGCCGCCGTCGGCGGCATTACCGAGTCCGACGTCAACCTGGCGATGGCTTCGCGCGCCGTGATCATCGGCTTCAACACGCGCGCCGACGGCGCCGCGCGCAAGCTCGCCGAGTCCTCCGGCATCCAGGTGAAGTACTACAACATCATTTACGAGGCGGTC
>DASSPL010000482.1:0-8646 GCA_035699685.1 Burkholderiales bacterium
GGGAAGTTCCAGACGACGGCGCGCGCCTTGGCGTTGCCGAACGGGCTGCAGCCGTGCTTCATCACCACGCGCTGGATGCCGCCGGAGAGGTCGTTCGCCCAGGTCTTGCCCTCGGCCTCCTTCTTCTCGGCGTCGGTGAGCTCGTCCCACCACCCCAGCTTCTTCATCAGCACGTGATCGAACTGCGGGTAGCCGGTGGTGATGTCGCTGCCCTTGCAGTGCACGCCGTCCTCGGCCAGCAGGTTGACGCCGTCCTTCTCCACGCCGAACAGCGCGCGGAAGGTGTGGCCGCCGTCCATCGGGTGCTTGGAGGTGTCGTACAGGTTCGGCGTGCCGGGGTGCTTGGTCTCCGGCGTGCCGTAGCACGGCCAGGGCATGCCGAAGTAGTCGCCGGTCAGGTCGTAGCCGGTCTTCGCGTCCTTGCCGCCGCGCGCGCGCAGCGTCTTCACGTCGAAGACGTGCATGTTGCGCATGTGCGCCTGGATCCGCTCGGGCGACTGGCCGGTGTAGCCGATGGTCCAGGCGCCCTTGTTGGTCTCGTTGCGCGTCACGTCCTCGATCACCGGCTCGTCGCCGCTCTTGGTCTTGACGATGCGGATGTTCTGCCGGCCGTCCTTTTTGCCGATGAACTGGTCGCCGAAGCCGAGCTTGACCGCCAGCTGGTACATGATGGCGTGGTCGGTGCGCGACTCGAACATCGGCTCGATCACCTTCTCGCGCCACTGCAGCGAGCGGTTCGACGCGGTGACGGAGCCCTCGCACTCGAGCTGCGTCGCCGCCGGCAGGAGGTAGGCGCCGTCCTTGCGCACCTTGGCGAACATCGCCGCGCTCGCCGACGGGTAGGGATCGATCACCACCATCAGGTCGAGCTTCTTCATCGCCTCGAGCATCTCGAGGCCGCGCGACTGGCTGTTGGGCGCGTGGCCCCAGAAGAAGATGGCGCGCAGGTTCGGGTCCTGGTCGATGGCGTCGTTCTTCTCGGTGACGCCGTCGATCCAGCGCGACACGGTCATCCCGGGCTTGGCCATCATCGCCTCGGAGGCGTACTGCTTCTTCAGCCAGTCGAGGTCGACGTTCCAGACCCTGGCCCAGTGCACCCACGATCCCGGCACGGCGACCGGGTAGTAGCCCGGCAGCGTGTCCGGGTTCGGGCCGATGTCGGTCGCCCCCTGCACGTTGTCGTGGCCGCGGTAGATGTTGCAGCCGCCGCCCGAGCGGCCGACGTTGCCGAGCGCGAGCATGACGATGTTCGACGCGCGCACGATGGCGTTGGCGTGGTTGTGCTGCGTCTGGCCCATCGCCCAGATGATGAAGCCCGGCCGGTTCTCGGCCAGCGTCTTGGCGATGTACTCGATGTCCTCGACCGGGGTGCCGGTGACGGCGGACGCCTGCTGCGGCGACCACTTCTCCATCACGTCCTTCTTCACCGCGTCCATGCCGTGCACGCGCTTGGCGAGGTATTCCTTGTCTTCCCAGCCGTTCTTGAAGATGACGTGCAGCACGCCGAAGAGCAGCGCCACGTCGGTGCCGGAGCGGAAGCGCACGTACTTGTCGGCCTTGGCCGCGGTGCGCGTGAAGCGCGGGTCGGCGACGATCACCTTCGCGCCGTTCTCCTTGGCGTGCAGCGTGTGCAGCATCGAGACCGGGTGCGCCTCGGCGGCGTTCGAGCCGAGGAACAGCATCGACTTCGAGTTCTGCTCGTCGTTATAGGAGTTGGTCATCGCGCCGTAGCCCCAGGTCTGGGCCACGCCGGCGACGGTGGTCGAGTGGCAGATGCGGGCCTGGTGGTCGGTATTGTTGGTGCCCCACAGCCGCACCCATTTGCACAGGAGCTCCGACTGCTCGTTGTTGTGCTTGGAGGAGCCGACCACGAACAGCGCGTCGGGCCCGCTCTCCTTGCGGATGGCGAGCATCTTCTTCGAGATCTCGTCGTAGGCGGTGTCCCACGAGATGCGCTTCCACTTGCCGCCCTCGAGCTTCATCGGGTACTTGAGGCGGTGCGAGTCGTGCGCGATGCCGTGCTCGCGGATCGAGGCGCCCTTCGCGCAGTGCGCGCCGAGGTTGAGCGGCGAGTCGAACACCGGCTCCTGCCGGATCCACACGCCGTTCTGCACCACGGCGTCGATCGCGCAGCCCACGGAGCAGTGCGTGCACACCGTGCGCTTCACCTCGACCTTGCCGGTGTCCTGCGCCTTGGCCTCGGCCTTACCGATCATCGAGAACGGCAGCTGCGAGGCGACGGCGCCGGCGCCGACGCCGATGCCGGAGCGCTTGAGGAACGTGCGGCGATCCATCGTCTTCGCCACGGGGGTCGGCAGCCCTCTCGACAGGCGAGTCGGGGCAACCGCGGCGCTGGTGGCTTTGCGGGTCAGAAGCATCGGGGGCTCCTCAAACCTTGGTGGTGCGGTAGTAGTTGTTGACGTGCTCGGTGGCGTGATAGCCACGCGTCGCACGCTTGTCGTTCGAAGCGGCAGTCGACGGTGTGGGGGACTTCGTCGCCACGATGGCGGCGGCGGTTGCGGCTCCGCCGGCGCCCAACGTCACGAGGAAATTACGGCGGGTAAGACGCTTGCTGCGCTCGCTCATCACACTCCTCCGTCGATCTATGGTCGATCTAGTTATGCGTTGCTTCGCGGCCGATTCTAGAGCATTTCAAAAGCCGCATGCTCCAATGCGAAGAACGTTTTCGCGGTGCGCGCGACGTGCTTGTAGAACGAGGTTTGATCATTTCGTTCTATTGCAGCGCACAATGGCTCGACGCTCGGCTGCAGCCAACGCTGGAAGAAGCGCTTCTGCTGCTCGAGGCCGGCGTCGCCGTCCGCAATGAGAAAGCGCATTACGTCGCACAGCGCCGCGATGTGGTCCTCGGGCTCCGCCGCCTCGCCGCGCAGGCCGAGTTCGGCGAGCTCTCCCCGCAGCGCAGCAAGCGGAGCTTCGTTGCTGTACTTGATGGAATAAGCGCTCGTGTAAAGCGTTACCGGCGCCTTGCCGGTGCCGACGAACACGGTGTCGAATTCCTCGCGCACCGCCTCGGCGTCGGCATGGGCCGCGGCCGTGCACAAGTTCCTCCACGCCTCGGACAGCGCCTCGTCCTCGCCGTCGAGCTCGTCGGCCTGCGCGAGAGCCGCGAGCAGAGCCGCGTCCGGCGCATAGAAGAGCCGCGAGAGCAGCGCGTAGAAGTTCGCCCGCGCCTGCTCCTCCGGCGCCAGCGTGCGCACGAACTGCATGGGCTGGTTCATTTACCGGGGCAGATCGTGGATCGTGGCTTCGTTCTTGTTCTCCATCATGTCGACGACCCGGCAGTCGCCGCACATCTGCAGGCGGCGCAGCGACCCCTGGCCGGCGAACATGGAGTGCCCGCCCAGGCGGCCCAGCATCGCCTCGACCATCTGGCGCGTGCCGTAGGGCTTGCCGCAGCGCACGCAGTCGAACGGCTCGGCCTCGTTGAGCGTCACCGTCTCCTTCGCCTGCGCGCCGATCAGCAGCCGCGGCACGAGGCGGATCGCGTCCTCCGGGCAGGTGTTGGCGCAAAGGCCGCACTGCACGCAGTTGCGCTCGATGAAGCGCAGGCGCGGGGCGTCGGGCGAATCGAGCAGCGCCGCTTCCGGGCAGGCGCCGATGCAGGCCTTGCACAGGGTGCACTTGTTGCGGTCGACCGCCAGCGCCCCGAACGGCGCGCCCTTCGGCATCTCGATCACCGTCTTCGGCGTCGGCGCGTGCTGCGCGAGGTGCTCGATCGCGAAGTCGAGCGTGGTGCGCTTCTCGGGCGAGAGGTTGAACGTCGCCGGCCGGGCCACCACGGCCGCGGGCGCGAGGGCACCGATGGCCGACAGGCCGCGCACGACTCCGGTGTGGGAGCCCGCGTAGCCGAGCGCGCTGAGGATGGTCTGCGCGAGCTCGAGCTGGCGCTCGAGCGCCTGCACGTATCCGTCATCGACCTTGTCGGTGACCAGGATGCGCACCTGGCTCGCGCCGTAGGCCATCGCGCCCAGGACGAGGTCGGGGCCGATCGACGCGACGTGGAAGGTCTCGAATGGAATCACGCGCGCCGGCAGCCCCTGCTTGCGGCCGTGCTCCAGCACCGCTTTCCTTCCCAGCTCCGCATCGTGGAACAGGATGCACGCGTCCTTTCCGCCGGCTTCGCGGTACGTGGAGAGCAGGGTCTTCAGCCGCATGCCGAGGTCGGGCACGCGCGGATAGGCATACGTCATCGCGCCCGACGGGCAAACGGTGGCGCAGCCGCCGCAGCCGGCGCACAGGTGCGGCTCGACGAACACCTTGTCACCGTCCGAGCGGATCGCGCCGCTCGAGCAGACGTCGATGCACTGCGTGCAGCCTTTCTTCCCCGAGCGGCCGTGGGCGCAGATCTTCTCGCGGTACTGGAAAAAGCGCGGCTTCTCGAACTCGCCGACGAGCTGGGTCAGCGCCTGCGCGGCGAGCGCCTGCTCGAGCGGGTCGGCGCCGGGCGCGAGGTAGCCCTGCGGCAGCTGGTGCGTGCGGATGAGCGCCTCGCGCGAGAGATCGAGCACCAGGTCGAACGTCTCGCTGCGCGCGACATCGGTGCGCTGGAAGTCGATGGCGCCCACGGTGCCGCAGGCGACGACGCAGTCGCGGTGCGACTTGCACTTCGAAGCATCGACCTGGTAGTCGTAGCCGATCGCGCTTTCCGGGCAGGCGCGCACGCAGCCGTTGCAGCGCGTGCACACATCCAGATCGATCGGGTTTTCCTGGCGCCATTCGGCCTGGAACGCGCCGAGCCAGCCGGCGAGCCGGGTCACGCGGCCGGTCCACACCGGGAACTTGCGCTCGAGCGGCAGCTCGCCGCCCTTTTCCGAAATCAGGACGCTTACCGAAAGGTGCGGCGCCAGCCGCTCGGCCCAGTCGAGCGCCGCCCCGGCCGGGCCGATGATGAGGAGCTGGCCCTCGGACTTGAATTCGACGGCGGGCGCGGGCTCGGCGTCCGGCAGCGCGGCCATCGCCACGAGCGCGGCGATCTTCGGCAGCGCCGGCTCCTTGGACCACCCCGCCTGCTCGCGCACGTTGACGAACTTCACCGGCTTTTCGCCCGCCAGCTCGCCGAACAGCGCCGCTTCCTGCGTGCAGGCGACGATCACCTCCTCGTCGCCCAGGGCCGCCTGGAACGCGTGCGCATCCCTGCGGCACAGCTGGTCGTGCACCTTGATGGGTTGATCCGCCTTCAATGCAACGGCGAGCGCCTTCGCATCCAGCGCGACCGTCTTGTTGCAGCTGCAGACCTTAAGCGTCTTTCCGGCCAGGCTCATCCTGCGGGTTCCCCTCTTGCGAGGCCGCGGGTGCTTCGCCCCCGGCCTTCGGCTCGTTGTCCTTCTGCTTCTTTTCTTCTTCCTCACGGAAGAGCACGGTGCGCGCCTGATTCAGCTGCGCCAGCATCTCCGGCGGGATGGCCTCGGCGATGTTGAAGTCGCGCGAATAAGGCTCGAACGGATCCGGGATGTTGAAATGCGGGTCGTTGAAAAGCTTCTTCAGCGCGAGGCGGCGCAATTCCTCCTTCACCTTCGGATGCATGAAGCCCGAGAAATCCGACTCCGGCGTGAGCGTCTCCACCGACGGCAGCGCCGGCGCCGGCGTTTCCGGCGGCTTTTCCACCTTTTCCACCTTCTGGTCGCGCTTGAGGCGCGACCAGCGCGAGAGGAACGCCTCCTTGTCCTCGCTCACGACGTCCGATACTTCGGATGCTGGAACGACTTCGGCTTGATGCGCTTCTTCGGCTCCGGCCGATAGTGGCTTTCCACGTACCCGCCGACCCACGCGAAGATTTCCGCCGGCATCGCCACGCCGTCGACCGAGTGGCCGCCATCGAGCCATCGTGCGGCTTCTTCCGAGCTCACGGTGACGTGCGCCGGCACGGCACGGTCGTCGTCCATGCGCCAGAGCACGAATACGCGCGGATCCTGCGCCGACACGTTGAGGTAGTAGCCCTCGGTCTCGTCGCGGTGCAGCTCGAGCTTGAAGCCGCCATGCAGCCATTGCGTGACGCCGTCCTGCTCGCGCAGCACCTTCGTGTCCGTCCCCGGATATCCCGGCACCACGCCGAAGGGCTCCCATACGACGTCGGCCCAGCGGCTCTGCGCGGGGCGGCGCTGCATGACGACCGCGATCGGAAAGCTCGGGATTTCCACGCCGGCACTATACCTGCTCTGCTATGATTTCCCCAGAGAAACAGCACGATGAAGAAGGTCATTCCCCTCGTTTCTGAACGCCGCGCGGCGGCACCCGCTTTCACCGGCGGGCCGCTGGTCGACACGCGCGCGCGGCCGATGAGAGACCTTCGCATCTCGGTCACCGACCGGTGCAACTTCCGCTGCGTGTACTGCATGCCGCGTGAAGTCTTCGACGCCAACCACGAATTCCTGCCGCACAGCGCGATCCTCAGCTTCGAGGAGATCGCGCGCCTGGCACGCATCTTCGTCGGCCTCGGCGTGCAGAAGATCCGCCTGACCGGCGGCGAGCCGCTGGTGCGCCGCGAGCTGCATCGACTCGTCGCGATGCTTTCCGAGCTGGCTGTAGAAATTACATTGACCACCAACGGGTCTCTCCTCGCCAAGCAAGTCAAAGCGCTGAAAGCGGCCGGGCTCGACCGCGTCACCGTCAGCCTCGACTCGCTCGACGACGCCACCTTCAAGGCGATGAACGATGCCGACTACCCGGTGGCCAAGGTGATCGAGGCGATCGACGCCGCGGCGGCCGAGGGCCTGCCGGTCAAGATCAACACGGTGGTGAAGCGCGGCGTGAACGACCAGGACATCGTGCGCATGGCCGAGCGCTGGAGAGGCACGGGGCACATCGTGCGCTTCATCGAATACATGGACGTCGGCTCGTCCAACGGCTGGGTGATGGACGACGTGGTGCCCTCCGCGGAAGTGGTGCGCCGCATCTCGGCGCGCTGGCCGCTGGAGCCGATCGACGCGAACTATGCCGGCGAAGTCGCCGAGCGCTGGCGCTACGCGGACGGCGCGGGCGAGATCGGCGTGATCTCGTCGGTGACGCAGGCGTTCTGCTCTTCCTGCAACCGCATGCGCCTTTCCACCGAGGGCTCGCTCTTCACCTGCCTCTTCGCGCAGTCCGGCCACGACCTGAAGTCCCTGCTGCGCAGCGGCGCGAGCGACGACCAGATCAGGAACGAGATCGCGGCCGTGTGGCAGCGGCGCGACGACCGCTATTCCGAGATCCGCACCGCGGCGACGGCGAAGGAGCGCAAAGTCGAGATGTCCTACATCGGTGGCTAGGCCGACCCTCACCAACGCGGCCAGGCCGGCCACGTTCGAGGTCGAGGCGTACAACGAGCGCGGCGAGATGGTGCCCACCGCCATTGCCGGCGAGCACCCGCTGACGCTCTACGTCGACAAGCGCGAAATCGTCACCCTGATGACGCTCGGCCACGCGCCCGAGGCGCTGATCATCGGCTACCTGCGCAACCAGCGCCTGGTGAAGTCGCTCGATGAAATCGCCGCCGTGCAGGTCGACTGGGACACCGAGTCGGCCGCCGTGACCACCACCACCGGCCGCGAGCTCGAGCTCGGCAAGCGCACCGTCACCTCGGGCTGCGGCCAGGGCACCGTGTTCGGCGACCTGATGGAGGAGGTCGACGGCATCCGCTTGCGCGATGACGTGCGGCTCACCGACGGGAGCCTGTTCGTGCTGCTCGACAAGGTGCGCCGCCACGAGACCATCTACAAGCAGGCCGGCGCGGTGCACGGCTGCGCGCTGGCCGACACGCAGGGCGAGATCCTGATGTTCGTCGAGGACGTCGGCCGCCATAACGCGGTGGACGCGATCGCCGGCTTCATGTGGCTCGACGGCATCGACGGCTCCGACAAGGTGTTCTACACCACGGGGCGGCTGACTTCCGAGATGGTGATCAAGTGCGCGCAGATGCGCATCCCGTTCCTCGTCTCGCGCTCGGGCTTGACCAAGATGGGGCACGACATCGCGCGGCGCACCGGCATCACCATGCTCGGCCGCGCGAGCGGCCGGCACTACCTCGCCTTCAGCGGGAAGGAAAGGCTGGTCCGGACCAGCGCTCAGCCGACCATGCTGGCCTGAGCGGCCGCCATGCGCCGGCGCGAGGGGAAGAAGAGCGCCGCGGCGAATACCGCGATCGCCAGCACGGCCAGCACCCCGAACACGTTCCTGAAGCCGCCTTCCGTGCGATGCAGGAGCGCGATCATCGGCACCGCCACCGACGCGACGCCTAGCGAAACGACGTAGCGCACCGACAGCACGCGCGCCCGGTATTCGTCCGCGACGTACTTGCCGACGATGCCGTCGTTCAGGGGGATCTGGCCGAAGATCGCCATCATCATGAGGAGCGCGACCACCAGCAGCGCCCAGCCGTCGAGGGTCGCCGCCGCCGCGAGCAGCGGGATCTGGATCAGGCCGACGCCGATCATCAGCGGCTTCATGTCGTAGCGGCTCATCAGCGTGCCCATCAGCACCTGGGCGAAGGCGGCGACCGAGTACACCACGGCGACCATCGCGCCGATGCCCAGATTGGTATCGGTCAGCGCGCGCAGGCGCTCGTCGAACACCTTCGGCATGGCGACCGTCGTGGCATTGAAGATCACCCCGCCGCACGCGGTGACGACGAGCAGGATGGCGAAGATCTGC
>DASSPL010000483.1:0-2329 GCA_035699685.1 Burkholderiales bacterium
TCGTCAGGCGCGGCGACGTCGAGCGTGGCTTCGCCGAGGCCGACGTGATCATCGAAGGCACCTACGAGATGGGCCGGCCGACGCCCGCCTACATGGAGCCGAACGTCTGCGTCTGCCAGTTCGATGACGAAGGCAAGCTGACCATCTGGATCTCGACGCAGACGCCGTTCATGGTGCGCGGCATCCTCGCCGAAGTGCTCGGCCTGCCGCACACCAAGGTGAAGGTGCTGGTCGACCACATGGGCGGCGGCTTCGGCGCCAAGCAGGATCTCTTCCAGACCGAATTCCTCTGCGCGCTGTTGGCAAAGGAGACGCGCCGCCCCGTACGGCTCGAATACACCCGCAAGGAGACCTTCCTCGGCGGCCGCTCACGCCACCCGGCCAAGGTCTGGCTGAAGCAGGGGTTCAAGAAGGACGGCACGATCACCGCGCGCCAGGCACGCGTGATCATGAACTCGGGCGCCTACGCCTCGCACGGCCCGGGGGTCACCGCGGTCGGCACGGCCGCGCTCACCTCGCTTTACCGCTGCGAGAACGTCCACCTCGAAGGCAAGTGCGTCTACACCAACGCGCCGATCGCCGGCGCGTACCGCGGCTACGGTGTGGTGCAGACCTACTACGCGCTCGACATTCAGATGGACGAGGCTGCCGAAAAGCTCGGCATGGATCCGGCGGCGCTGAAGCTCAAGAACGCCGTGCGCGAAGGCGACCTCGCGCCGTCGAACCATCCGATCGTCGGGCACGGCCTCGAGGACTGCATTCGCCGGGGCATGCAGGAAACCCAGTGGCGGCCGCAGCCCCGCAGAGACACCTTTGTGAAGCGGGGCTGGGGCATGGGCTGCGAGATGCACGGCTCGAGCGCCTATCCCGGCATCAAGGAGCAGGGCAATGCCACGGTGCGCATGAACGAGGACGGCACCGTGCAGCTCTTCACTGGGGCCACCGGCCTTGGCACCGGCGCCCATACGGCGCTCGCGCAGGTAGTGGCCGAGGAACTCGGCCTGAGCTTCGAAGATGTCTCCGTCGTACACGGCGACACGGATGTGGTGCCTTGGGACATCGGCGCGTTCGCCAGCCACACCACCTACATGGGCGGGCGCGCCGCGCAGATGGCCGCGGCGGAGGTGAAGAAGCAGGTGCTCGCCAAGGCCGCGGAAAAGCTGGAAGCGGCGAGCGCCGACCTGGAGATCCGCCAGGGCATCGTCAGCGTCAAGGGATCCGATCGCCGCATCAGCGTGCGCGACGCGGTCGCGCCGGCTCGCGGTATCCCGTCGGCGCAGCTCATCGCCTCGGCGACGTATACGCCGACCAAGTCCTATTCCTTCGCCGCGCACTTCGTCGAGGTCCAGGTGGATACCCAGACCGGACAGATCGATGTGCTGCAGGTCGTCGCCGTGCACGAGCTCGGCAAGGTGATCCACCCGGTGGCCGCCGCGGGGCAGATCGAAGGCGGCATCCAGCAGGGTATCGGCCACACGCTCACCGAGGACTACGTCATCGACGAGAAGACCGGCCGCTCGCTGAACGCCGGCTTCGTCGATTACAAGATGCCGCTCTCGCTCGACATGCCGCCGATCCGCACCATCATGCTCGAGACCGCGCCGGATCCCGGCGGCCCGTTCGGCGCGAAAGGCGTCGGCGAGGATCCGATCATCGCCATCGGGCCGGCGATCGCCAACGCCGTGTACGACGCGATCGGCGTTCGTTTCCGGCATTACCCGATCACGCCCGACCAGGTGGTCAAGGCTCTGAAGGAAGGAAGATGAAGGTCAAGGCTGCAGTCGCGTTCGAGGCGGGCAAGCCCCTGGAGATTGCGACAGTCGATCTCGCTGGCCCCAAGGCAGGCGAGGTGCTGGTCGAGATCAAGGCCACCGGGGTGTGCCACACCGACGAATACACGCGCTCGGGACAGGATTCCGAGGGACTGTTCCCCTCGATCCTCGGCCACGAAGGCGCGGGCATCGTGGTCGATGCCGGCCCGGGCGTGACCAGCGTGAAGAAGGGCGACCACGTCATTCCGCTCTATACGCCCGAGTGCCGCGCGTGCAAGTCGTGCCTGTCGCGCAAGACCAACCTCTGCACCGCCATCCGCGCCACGCAGGGCAAGGGCCTGATGCCCGACGGAACGAGCCGCTTCTCGCTGGACGGAAGACCGATCCACCACTACATGGGCTGCTCGACCTTCGCCAACTACAGCGTGCTGCCGGAAATCGCCGTGGCGAAGATCCGCGAGGACGCGCCGTTCGACAAGGTCTGCTACATCGGCTGCGGCGTCACCACCGGCATCGGCGCGGTGATCAACACCGCCAAGGTCGAGCCGGGCGCCAAC
>DASSPL010000484.1:0-2193 GCA_035699685.1 Burkholderiales bacterium
CCAGCAGGGCGCGCATCACTCGCCTTTCACGCCCGTCTCGCGGATGACCTTGCCCCACGCGGCATGGCCGTCGCGCATCATCGCGCCGAACTCCTCGGGCGTGCCGCCGATCGGGAAGATGCGTCCGGCGGCGAGGCGCGGAACCACCTGCGCGTCCTTCAGCACCTTGTTCACCTCGGCGTTCAGCCGGTCGATCGCCTCGCGCGGCGTGCCGGCGGGGACGACAAGGCCGTACCAGAACGGCAGGCTCTGCTGGTCGAAGCCGCGGAAGCCCTGGGAGTCGAGGCTGGTAACGTTCGGCAGCTCGTCGATGCGATCGGTGAGATAGACCGCGAGCGCCTTCAGCTTGCCGGCGCTGATCTGCGCGAGCGCGCCGGTGGTCGGCGTGAAGAAGAGCTGCGTCTCGCCGCTGATCACGCTGCGGATCGCCTCGGCGTTGCCCTTGTACGGCACGTGCGTGAGCTGCACGCCGGTCTGGCGCACGAAGTACTCGACGGTCAGATGGCCGGGCGACGCCTTGCCCGCCGAGGCGTAGTTCACCTTGCCGGGATTCGCTTTGGCGTAGGCGACCAGCTCCTTCACCGAATTGGCCGGGACCGAGGGATGCACGACCACGACCGAGTCCGAGCGCGCGAGAGCGACCACCGGGGCGAAGTCCTTCAGCGGATCGAACGGCAGCTTGTCGTAGAGGTGCGGGTTGCTGGTGACGATGCTGAAGAGCGTCAGCAGCACCGTGTGGCCGTCGGGCGCCGAGCGCGCGACTTCCGCCGCGCCCACGTTCCCGGCCGCGCCCGGCTTGTTCTCGACGATCACCGGGCGGCCGAGCGAGGTCGTCAGGCGCTCGGTGAGCAGGCGCGCCATGACGTCGAGCGGTCCGCCTGCGGTGAACGGATTCACCAGCCGGACCGGCTTGGAGGGATATTGCGCGGCCGCCGGGACGGCAACCGCCAGGAGACACAGGAAGAGAACGCGGCGCATGGGCCGCATTCTTACTTAATTCCGTACCGGGTACGGAATTACCGGCCCTTGGCCTCGTACTGCGAGATGGCGCGCTTGAGATCGTTGAACTCGGCGCAGCCGAAGAAGCACAGCTTGTCGAGCTGGCCGAGGTGCTCCTTGGCCTTGGCGACGTTGCCGACCATCAGGTAGGCCTCGCCGATGTACTCGTGCGCGCCCTTGTGCTTCGGGTCGATGCGCAGCGCCTCGTTGTAGTGCTTGAACACCAGGTCCATCTGCCCCGTGCCGCTCTTGCGCAGCGAGTAGGCATAGAGGTTGTGGTAGTCCGGGTTGGCCGGGCTTTCCTCGACCGCCTGGCGCATCACCACGGCGGCCGCCTTCCAGTCCTGCTTCTCCGCCGCGGCCTGGTAGCGCTCGATGAACGGATCGCGCGACGGCGTGGCGCTAGGCGTGTCCGCGGTAAACGCGGCATGCGCGGGAACGAGAAGCGCTAAGATCAGCAGCAGGTATTTCATGAAGCGGGGCCTCCCTGTGGGTATCCGAATCCTACTCCTTGCCGCAGCGCTAACACTCGCAGCGGCCCCGGCATTCCCGCAACCGCAGTCCCGCCAGGAAGCGCTCACCGCCCTCGCCAGCGCCGAGACCACCGCGCGGATGGAGGCGATCGTCTGGCTGGCGAACCACGGCAGCATGGCCGACGCGAAGCTCCTGCACGAGCGGCTGCGCGACGAAAGCGCGCTCGTACGCGACTACGCCGAGCGCGCGCTATGGGCGCTGTGGAGCCGCTCCGGCGATGCGGCGATCGACCGGCTGATGGCCCGGGGCATCGAGCAGATGCAGTCCGGCGACCACAAGTCCGCCATCGCCACGTTCAGCGACGTGGTCAAACGGAAGCCGGATTTCGCCGAGGCCTGGAACAAGCGCGCGACGGTCTATTACCTCGCCGGCGAGTACGAGAAATCACTGGCGGACTGCGACGAAGTCCTCAAGCGCAACCCCGGGCATTTCGGCGCGCTGTCGGGCATGGGGCAGATCTACACCCAGCTCGAGCGCTACGACCAGGCCCTCGCCGCCTTCCGCCGCGCGCTCGACGTCAACCCGAACATGCTCGGCGTCGAGATCAACATCAAGAGCATCGAGATGCGCCTGCAGGAGAAGCGCGGCAAGGCGATCTGAATTCCGTACCCGGTACGAAATGTCAGGCGGCCTTCTTCACTATCAGGCGCACGTTCAAGC
>DASSPL010000485.1:0-2478 GCA_035699685.1 Burkholderiales bacterium
GCCGGCGCCGAAGGCGAGCGCGCCGAGCGCGCCGTGGGTCGAGGTGTGCGAATCGCCGCACACCAGCACGATGCCCGGCTGGGTGATGCCCTGCTCGGGGCCGACCACGTGGACGATGCCCTGGCGCGGATCGTCGAGCGCGAAGTGCACGATCCCGGCCTCGCGTGTGTTGCGCTCCAGGATCTGCACCACCCGCCGCTGCTCGGCGTCGCCGATGGCCTCAAGCACGTGACTCTTCGTGGAAACGCCGTGATCGGGGGTTGCGAAGATCTGGTCGGGGCGGCGCACCTTCAGGCCGCGGTCGCGCAGGAACTCGAAGGCGTGCACCGAGCCGTCGTGCACCAGGTGGCGCGCGACGTGCAGCAGGGTCTGGCCGTCGTCGCCGTCGACGATGCGGTGCGCGTCCCAGATCTTCTCGTAAAGCGTTCGACCCATAGTGGTGAATGCGGTTCAGTACGCGACGCGGGTCTTCTCGTCGACGCCGTACTTGGCCTCGGCCTCCTGCACCTCGCGCATGCCCACCAGGTCGAAGAACTCCTGGAAGCTGGCGATGTTCTTGGCGACCTCGGCGATAGAGCCGGTGCGCTTCAGCTCCGCGAGCGTCCTGTTGATCGCGGTGATGGCGGAGAGCAGGGCGAAGTTGGGATAGATGACGAGCTTGAAGCCCAGCCTGCCGATCTCGTCGATCGGCAGGAACGGCGTCTTGCCGCTCGAAGCCATGTTGTAGAGCGTGGGCCTGGCGAAGGCTTTCGGGATGGCGGCGAGCTGCTCCATCCGGGTCGGCGCCTCGAGGAAGATCATGTCAGCGCCGGCCTCCTCGTAGCGCTTGCAGCGCTCGAGCGCGCGGTCGAAGCCCTCGACGGCGAGCGCATCTGTGCGGGCGATGAGCACGAAATCCCGGTCGTGGCGCGCGTCCAGCCCGGCGCGGATCTTGGCCGCCATCTCTTCCACCGGGATCAGCGATTTGCCGGCCAGGTGCCCGCAGCGCTTGGGCCATTGCTGGTCCTCGATGTGGATGGCGGCGACGCCGGCCCGCTCGTACGCGCGCACCGTGCGCTGCACGTTGACCGGCCCGCCGTAGCCGGTGTCGGCATCGGCGATGAGCGGCAGCTGCGACGCGTCGGCGATGGCGCGCGCGTTGTCCACCATCTCGTTCATCGTCAGGAGGCCCACGTCCGGCATGCCCAGGCGCACGGCGGTGGTGCCAGCGCCCGTCATGTAGATGGCCTCGAAGCCGTGCTTCGCGATCAGGCGCGCGGTCAGCGCGTCGGCCGCGCCGGGCGCCATCAAAGGCTTCGGCCGCGCCAGGAGCTCGCGCAATCTCTTCGTCATGGTCATGGCGGCCAAGATACCACTAGAATCGTGCGGACCAATTTACGGATCTCCATAGGAGAGGCGAGACATGGCAGACGATTCGAATCAGCGCAGGCCCGGCGTCGGGCGGCGCGACGTGCTGCGCGGCGCGGTCGCCGCGGCGGTCAGCGGCATTTCCGGCTTCCCCGGCCTGGTGCTGGGCCAGTCGAATCCGAAGACGGTGAAGATCGGCCTGATCTTCCCGATGACCGGAATGTTCGCCTACAACGGCCAGCAATCGATGGCCGGCGCGAAGCTCGCCGCCGACGAGATCAACGCGCGCGGCGGCATCAAGTCGCTGGGCGGCGCGAAGATCGAGCTGGTGATCGGCGACTCGCAATCGAAGCCCGAGGCGGCGGTGGCCGAGGTCGACAAGCTCTCCGAGCAGGGCGTAGCCGCTTTCCTCGGCGGCTATGCCAGCGGCATCGCGCTCACCGCGACGCAGGCTTCCGCACGCAACAAGGTGCTGTTCCTGGTCGACGGTCCGGTGTCCGACCAGATCACCACGCGCGGCCTGTACGGCGTGTTCCGCTTCAGCCCCGGATTCAAGCGCATCACCGACGTCGCGCTGGACAATCTCGACGCGATCAACAAGGCGGCGGGCACCCCGGCGAAGACCGTGATGCTGGTGCACGAGGACGGCGCCTTCGGCTCGGGCCTCGCCAAGTTCCTCGCCGCGGAGCTGCCCAAGCGCGGCTTCCAGGTGCTGGACATGATCGCGCACCCGACGCCGACGCGCGACTTCACCAACATCGGCCTGCGGCTGCGCTCGGCGAAGCCGGACCTGATCGTGCCGTCGAGCTACCTGAACGAGTACACGCTGCTCGCCCGCTCCATCCACCAGCACAGGGTGCCGATGAAGGGCATCTACTCGGTGATCGGGGGCGGCGCCTCGAACATGAAGTTCATCCGCGAGTACAACGCGGCGGCGCAGCACATCATGGACACCAACCACTGGGTCGATCCCAAGAAGGCGAAGACCAAGCAGTTCGTCGCCGCGCTGGAGAAGAGCAACACCGACCTCACCTACGAGGTGATGCTGGACTACTCCGGCATCCTGCTGATCGCCGACGCCATCGAGCGCGCCGGCTCGACCGACCGCGACAGGATCACGCAGGCCATGGC
>DASSPL010000486.1:0-3797 GCA_035699685.1 Burkholderiales bacterium
AAGGTGAAGCTCGAGGCGACGCGGGCCTACGGCGCCGAAGTGGTGACCTATGGGAAGGACCAGGATCGCCAGGCCTTCGCCGCGCGCGTGGCGAAGGAGCGCGGCATGGTGACCATCCCGCCCTTCAACCACCCGCACATCGTCGCCGGCCAGGGAACCGCGGCGAAGGAGCTGATCGAGGAGGTCGGGCCGCTCGACATGCTGCTCGTGCCGACCGGCGGCGCGGGGCTGCTCTCCGGCTCCGCCATCGCCGCGCGGCACCTCGCGCCCGAGTGCCGCGTGGTCGGAGTCGAGCCCGCTGCGGGCGACGACGTCACGCAGTCCTTCCGCACGGGGAAGATCGTCACCATCGCGGTGCCGGACACCATCGCCGACGGCGCGCGCACCACCGCCCCCGGCGACATCACCTTCGCCCTGGTCAGGCGCTACGTGAACGAAATGGTGACTGTCACCGATTCCGAGCTGCTGCCGGCGATGTTCTGGATGTGGGAGCGGATGAAGATCGTCGTCGAGCCGACGGGAGCGCTCGGCTTCGCCGCGGCGTTCCACGGGAAAATCGGGGTGAAAGGCAAGGTCGGCGTGATCGTCTCAGGAGGCAACGTCGACCTGCGCTGGGCGGCCGCGCAGCTGCGTAAAGACGAGGATCGCCAGCCCCACCAGCGTCGCGACTAGCTGGATCTCCAGCCGCGGAACGATGGTCGCTATGCTCGCCGCGGCCAGCACCAGTCTGAGCGGCGGGGCGATGTTGCGCATCCCCATCATGCCGTGCAGCGCATACGAGGCGAAGAAGGTGCACACCGTGCCGAGGATGCAGGCGATCACGATGTCGCCCAGGCTGCCGACCAGCGTGAGCCCGGGGTTGAAGAGGAAGAAGAACGGCACGACGAAGCCGCCGATGGCGAGCTTCACCGCATAGGGGCCGAGCGCCATCGGATTGACCCCGGCGATGGCGGCGGCGGCGAAGTTGGCCACCGCCACCGGCGGCGTGATGGCCGACAGGCAGGCGTAGAACAGCATGAAGAGGTGCACCTGGAACTCGGGCAGGCCGTACTGCCGCAGGATCGGGGTGAGGAGCGCCGCGCCCATGATGTAGACCGCGGGCGTCGGCATGCCCATGCCGAGGAGGATGAGGAACGCGCCCGACAGCAGCAGCGCCGGGACCATCATCCCGCCCGACAGCGTGTTGATCACCATCGAGAACTTGCCCGCCAGCGCGCTGATCTCGATCGCGCCGATCACCGCGCCGGCGGCGGCGACGGCGCCGACCAGCGGCACCACCTGCGTGATGGTCTCGGTGCAGCACTCGACGAAGCGGCGCGGGCCGATGGCGCTCGGGCGGTGGAACCAGGAGAGCACGATCACGGCGGCGGTGGAGCCGGCGGCGACGTACACCGGCGTGTAGCCCGCGAGGAGCAGCCACATCATCGCGCCGATCGGCAGCAGGTGCCGCCAGCCGTGCTTCAGCGCGGTCCATAGCGGCACGATCTGGTCGGCCGGCATCGGCGGCTCGCGGTTGCGCACCGCCTCGTTGTGCACCAGGATGTAGATCGCCACGTAGTACAGGATCGAGGGCAGCCACGAGGCGGCGACGATGTCCGAGTACGGGATGTTGGTGATGTCGGCCATGATGAACGCCACCGCGCCCATCACCGGCGGCAACATCGCGCCGCCGCTCGACGAAGTGGACTCGATCGCCGCGGCGCGCGCCGGCGGCACGCCCTGCTTCACCATGATCGGGATGGTCAGCGGCCCGGTGGTCGCCACGTCGGCCGTCGGGCTTCCCGACACCGAGCCGTAGAGGCCGCTCGCCGTGACGCACGCCTTGGCCGCGCCGCCGCGCATGCGGCCGGTGACCGCCGCAGCGAGCTCGAAGAACAACTGCCCGCCGCCCGCCTTGTTGTAGAAGTTGCCGAAGAGGACGAAGAGGAAGGCATAGGTCGCGGCCACCTCGAGCGGCGCGCCGAAGATGCCGTTCTCCTGGATCGTCATCATCTCGATGAAGTAGTTGATGCTGAAGTTGTCGTGGTGCAGCGCGCCCGGCATCCATTTGCCGAACACGGTGAACACCAGCAGCACGACGAGCAGCGTGGTGAGCCCCCAGCCGGTGCTGCGCCGGCAGAGCTCGATCACCAGGAAGACGAGCGTCAGCCCGACCGCGATATCCCAGAACGTCGGCTGCGAGAAGCCGCGGCTCCAGTGCAGGAAACGGTCGTTGAGGATGATGTAGTAGAGGCCGACCGCCATCGACGCCGCGGCGAGGGCGACGTCGGCCCAGTTCATTGTCTTCCGGGAGGAAGATCCCGTGGTGGTGAGGAACGCGATCGGGAAAGTGATCGCGATGAAGATGGCGATGTCGAGGTGGAACTGCGCGGTGAACGCGCGCGCCCAGCGTCCGAACGACTCCAGGCCGAGGTTGAGCGCGAGCGTGCCGGTCAGCGTGGCGAGCGCGCCGATCCACAGCACGTAGAGCGCGGCGGCGACCGAGGCCGCCTTGATGAAGACGAGCCAGGCGCCACCGGGGAGGTGGCGCCTGCCTTCCCACCGCAGGAGGCGCAAGCGCGCCCCTTACTTAACCAGTCCCTTTTCCTTGTAGTAGCGAAGCGCGCCCGGGTGGTAGGCCAGGTTCGCCGGGTTGGTCGCCATCTTCGCCGTGGTGAACGAGGTCTTCAGCGAGCCGCCGATGTCCTGCACGCGCTTCTCGTTCTCGGCGAGCGCCTTCACGTACTTGTAGACCACCTCGTCGGGCACGTGGCTGCCGGCGAGCAGCGACACCCATTGCCGCACCGTCGGATAGTCCTTCTCCATGAACGGATAGGTGCCCTTCGGCACCATGTCGGCCTTGAAGTTGAAGGTGTCGGCCGCCTTCTGGATCTGCTTCGGGTCGCCGTCGATCCACATCAGCTGGCGCTTGCCGGCCACGTCCTTGAGCAGCGCGTCGCCGAGGTTGCGCGCGTTCATGAACACGTCGGCCTTGCCGTCGGTCAGCGCGTCCAGGCCGATCTGGCTGTTGCCGAGGACGTAGCTGCCGCCCCACTTCTCGATGTCGGCGATGGTGAAGCCGTGCGCCTTCATCACCTCGTAGGGCGCGCCGATGGTGGTCTGCGGATTGTCCGGGCGGTTGATGGCGAGCCGCATCTTCGGCTTCTTAGCCGCGATGTCGGCCCACGACTTGACGCCGTTGGCATCAGCCCACTCCTTCGTCATGACGAAGTGCATGAACTGGTTGTCGTACAGCATCATCACGAAGCTGAACTTGCCCTTGAGCGGCGCCTTGTACGGCGACTGGCCCTCGTTGGCGAGGCGGATCTCGGTGCCGGTCGCCGTGGCGGTGAAGTCCGCCTGCTTCTCGGCGATCGCCAGCACGCCGCCGCCGGGCGAGTTGGGCTTGAACGAGACCGCCGAGCCGGGATAGACGTCGCGCACCACGGCGTTCATGCCCTCGACCATGGTGCGGGGATAGCCGCTCGGCGTCGCGCCGGTGACGGTCGCGGTGATCGGCTTCGAGTCGTTGAAGTCGGCGAGCGCGGGCGAGCCAAAGGCTGCCGCGGCAAGCGCGACCAATGCGCTTCTCTTGAACATGACTCCTCCTAGTTGTGCTTCTTCGCCTTCTTCCTGGCGACTTTCTTCTTGGCCTTCTTCGCGGGCTTCTTCGCAGCCTTTTTCTTCGGCTTCGCCCTTTTCGCGCGGATCACCCGGGCCGGGCGCTCGCCCGGCTTCGGGAACTGCAGGATCGCGTCCTTGAAGAGCTGCACCAGCCCGAGCACCGCGGCCGCCTGCGACTCGTACAGCGCTTCGGT
>DASSPL010000487.1:0-4620 GCA_035699685.1 Burkholderiales bacterium
TCGGCCGCCCGCCGGCGTAAGACCGGGCAAAGCGGTCGATGCTCGCCGCCACGCTCGCCGCGAGCGGCTGCTCCTGCCACAGGTGCAGCAGATCCTTCTGCGCGCGCAGCGCGTCGCGGTCGGCCGCCAGCAGGCTATCGACCACCTGGCTCACGGCGCGATCCACCTCGTCGGCCACCTCTTCCACCAGGCCCCACTCGCGGGCCCGCTCGGCGTCGATCGCCTCGCCGGTGAGCACGAGCCATGCCGCCCGGCCGGCGCCGACGAGCCGCGGCAGCAGCGCCGCCTCGACGACCGACGGGATGGCGAGCCGCACCTCCGGCATGGCAAAGCGCGTGCCGCGCGCCGCGATCCGCAGGTCGCAGGCCGCCGCGAGCTCCAGGCCCGCGCCGATCACGGTGCCGTGCAGCCGCGCGACGACGGGCACCGGCACCTTGCGCGCGGCGTCGCAAGCGCGGTGCACCCGCTGGATGAACGCCCGGGCGGAAGTTTCATCGAGCGAGGCCAGCTCGTTCACGTCCGCGCCGGCGCAGAACGCCTTGCCATACCCGCCCAGCACCACGACGTGCACGCTGTCGTCCACCTTGCCGAAGGCGGCCGCGAGCGCTTCGAGCAGCGCGGAATCGAGGGCGTTGACCTTCTGCGGGCGGTTGAGGAAGATGCGCGCGACCCCGCCATCGCGTTGGAACTCCACCATGCTTTCATCTTATAGCCGCGAAGCGCTGAAAAAAGTGTCGAGCGCCACGCTGACCACGGTTTTGTTCAAGCGTGGACTGCGCAACGTCTTCATCCAGGGAATCTTTTTGCTGAACCGGCAGGCGCCGCGCATGGTCGGCGAGGCGTTCACGCTGCGTTACATCCCGGCGCGGGAGGACATCGACCAGCTCGGCGCGTTCGAGGGGCGCGGGCATCCGCAGCGCGAGGCGATCGAGGCGTGCCCGCCGGGCCACGTGCTGGTGATGGACGCGCGGCGCGACGCCACCGCGGCGACCGGCGGCGACATCCTCATGACGCGCCTGATGGTGCGCGGCGCGGCGGGCATCGTCACCGACGGCGGGCTGCGCGACTCGCCGACCATCGAGAAGCTCGACTTCCCGGTGTACTGCGGCGCGCGCTCGGCGCCGCTCAACCTGGTGCGCCACCATGCGATCGACATGCAGCAGCCGATCGGCTGCGGCGGCGTGGCGGTCTATCCGGGCGACGTGCTGGTCGGCGACGCCGAGGGCGTGGTCGTCATTCCCGCGAAGATGGCCGACGACGTGGCGAAGGAAGCGGCGGCGCAGACCGAGTTCGAGGACTGGGTGGAAGAGCGGGTAAAGGAAGGCCGCGGCATCTTCGGGCTGTACCCGCCCAACGCCGAGACCCGCGCCGAATTCGAGGCGTGGAAGAAGGCGCGGTCCAAATAATCGTCGGTTATCATACAAGTGGACCCTAGAGGAGGAGCCCCCACCATGCTTCGCTTTACCGCGGTATTACTTTGCCTGGCATTCGTTCTCCCGGCAGCGGCGCAGGAAACGATAGTCGTCTACTTCCAGAAGGGGTTTTATCCCGCGGAAGACAAGGCGGTCGACGAGCTGGTCGAGAAGTTCACCAAGAAGACCGGCGTGAAAGTCGAGCTCTCGCGCTACGCGCCGCAGGAGATGATCCCGAAGACGGTGGCCGCGCTCGACGCCGGCAACCCGCCCGACATGGTGTACGGCGACGTGTTCGACTTCCAGGTCGCCGGCAAGTGGGCGTTCGAAGGGCGCCTCGAGGACGTGTCCGACATCATCAACCCGATGAAGGGCAAGTTCCTGCCCAACACCATCGAGACCACCTTCATGTACAACGACAAGGAGAAGAAGCGCGCGTACTACGCCTTCCCTGTCAAGCGCCAGACCATGCACATCCAGTACTGGAAGGACATGCTGGCCGATGCGGGCTTCAAGGAAGCCGACATCCCGAAGACCTGGAAGGCGTACTTCGACTTCTGGTGCACCAAGGTGCAGGAGGGCTACCGCAAGAAGACCGGCAAGCGCGTCTACTCGGTCGGCAGCCCGATGGGCGTCGACTCGTCGGACTCGTTCTACTCCTTCCTCACCTACATGGACGGGTACAACGTAAGACTGGTCAACGACGACGGGAAACTCAACCTCGGCAAGGACACGCGCTCGGGCCTGATCAGCGCGCTGCGCGACTACACCGAGACCATCGGCAAGGGCTGCACGCCGCCCTCCGCCATCAACTGGAAGGACCCGGACAACAACGTCAACTTCCACAACAAGACGATCATCATGACGCACAACGCGACGATCTCCATCGCCGCGAAGTGGCTCGACGACATGAACAACGACAAGCTCAAGCCCGAGGAGCGCGCGCAGGCGGCGAAGAACTACAAGGAGCTGATCGCCACCGCCGGCTTCCCGGCCAAGCCCGACGGCAAGCCGATGCAGTACCGCGCGGCGGTCAAGGTCGGCGTCGTGTTCCAGAACGCCAGGAACAAGAAGCGCGGCAAGGAGTTTGCGGCGTTCCTGATGCAGGAAGAGAACCTCAACCCCTACGTCGAGGGCGCGCTCGGCCGCTGGTACCCGGTGACCAAGTCGGGCGCCGCGTCCAAGTTCTGGACCGAGGACCCGCACCGCAAGATCGTGCACGACCAGTTCTCGGCCGGCACGGTGACCTTCGAGTTCACCAAGAACTGGAAATTCACCATCCTCAACAACGAGAACGTGTGGGCCAAGGCCATGAACCGCGTCGTCACCGACAAGTGGCCGGTGGAGAAGGCGGTCGACGAGATGATCGCCCGCATCAAGGAAGTTGCCGGCTAGGCGATGGTGTTCTGCCGACCCCCTGACAAGGGGGTCGTGAGCCGAAGGCGAACGGGGGGTTTAAATACCAACCCCCCGCTCCTCATTTGGCAAATGAGGCTCGCTTCCCCCCTTGACAGGGGGGCGGCCAAGAAAACCCCGTGTCGTCCATAGCAATCCCCCACGCCCCCGCCGCGCCGCCGCGGCGCGGGCTGACCACGTGGCAGACGTGGGGCCTGATCCTGATCGCGCCCTACGCGATCGTGTTCCTCGCGTTCGTGCTCTACCCGGTGAGCTACGGCCTGTGGCTCGCGCGGCATCCGGAGAGCTACGTGCGGCTCTTCGCCGATCCGATCTTCCTCAGGACGGCGATCAACACAATCGTCTTCCTGCTGGTGGCAGTGAATCTGAAATTCCTGCTCGCGCTGTGGCTGTCCGGCTTCTTCGTGCACGACCGGGCGTGGATCCGCTGGATGTCGGTGCTGTTCCTGCTGCCGTGGGCGGTGCCGTCGATCCCGACGATCTTCTCCATCCGCTTCATGTTCAACCCGGAGTGGGGAATCATCAATTCGACCATCTTCAAGCTGACGCTGAAGGACGGGCCGAACTGGCTGAACGATCCCTACATCGGCCTGAGCCTCGCGATGCTCACGCACATCTGGAAGTCGCTGCCGTTCTGGACGCTGATCCTGATCGCCGGGCGCCTCGCCATCCCGCGCGAGCAGTACGAGGCGGCCAGCGTCGACGGCGCGACTGCGTGGCAGAAGTTCAAGTACGTCACCTGGCCTTCGCTGCGCACGCTGTATCTCTCGTCGACCATCCTGTCGATGATCTGGTCGCTCGGCGACTTCAACAGCGTCTACCTGCTCACCGGCGGCGGGCCCGCCGACCTGACGCACGTGCTGGCGACGCTCGGCATCCGCTATATCCGCCTCGACCAGGTCGACCTGGCGATGGCCACCATCGTCTGCGCCATGCCGCTGGTGCTGCCGCTCGTCTACTACATGATGAAGCACCTGTCTCGCGAATGAGGAAATTCACGCGCGAGGCGGTGCTGGTGCTGGTGGCGATCCCGATCCTGCTGTGGACGCTGCTGCCGATCTACCACATCTTCCTGTTCTCCATCTCGTCCAAGGACTCCGCCTTCTCCGGCGCGCTTTGGCCGGACAAGCCGACGTTGCGCAATTTCGAGACGATTGCCCAGCAGCACCACTTCTACCTGCACCACTTCTGGATCCAGATCTGGAACTCGCTCTGGATCGCGGTGGCCGCCGGGGCGATCACCCTCGCGGTGGCGACCTGTGCGGCATTCGCCATCAGCCGGTTGAAGGTCAGGGGCGGCCGCGCGGTGATGAACCTCGCGCTCTTCACCTATTTCATCCCGGCCGCCTTCCTCGCCATCCCGATGTACAAGGCGATGGGCATGTACGGCCTGCTCAACAACCGCTGGTCGCTGGTGCTCGCGATGGTCACGCTCGCCTCGCCCTACGCCATCTGGGTGCTGAAGCAGGCCTCCGACAAGCTGCCCTACGAGCTCGACGAGGCCGCGCGCATCGACGGGGCGACGCCGCTGCAGCTTTTCCGCCTGGTCTACCTGCCGCTGATGACGCCCTCGCTCATCGCCATTGGCACCTATGCCCTGCTGCTCGCGTGGAACGAATACCTTTACGCCTACCTTCTCCTGAGCCATGAAAAGACGATCCCGCTCGCGGTCGCCCTCGGCCACTTCATCGCCGCGGACGACTCGCCGTGGGAGCTCCTTATGGCAACCGGCCTGGTCTATGCGCTGCCGCCCGCCGCGATCTATTACGCGTTCCGGCGCTACATGGTTGCC
>DASSPL010000488.1:0-4966 GCA_035699685.1 Burkholderiales bacterium
TCGCCGAGCATCGTCTCCGGGCGCGTCGTGGCGACGACCAGGCTGAAGCCGTCGCCGGGGTAGCGCAGCTCCCAGATGCGGCCGTCCTCTTCCTCGGTGTCGACCTCGAGGTCGGACACGGCGGTGCCGAGCACCGGGTCCCAGTTGACCAGGCGCTTGCCGCGGTAGATGAGGCCTTCCTCGTGCAGGCGCACGAACACCTCCACCACGGCGCGCGACATTTTCGCGTCCATGGTGAAGTAGCCCGCCCGCTGCCCCTCGGTATCGGCGTATTCCCAGTTGGCCGAGGCGCCCAGGCGGCGCATCTGGCGCGTGATGGTCGAGCCCGATTGCTGCTTCCAATCCCACACCCGCTCGACGAATTTCTCGCGGCCGAGGTCATGGCGGCTCGAGTTCTGCTCCTGCAGCTGGCGCTCGACCACGATCTGCGTGGCGATGCCGGCATGGTCGGTGCCGACCACCCAGTTGGTGTTGAAGCCGCGCATGCGGTAGTGGCGGATCAGCGCATCCATCAGCGTCTGCTGGAACGCGTGTCCCATGTGCAGCGTGCCGGTGACGTTCGGCGGCGGCAGCTGGATGCAGTATGCGTCGCGCTTGCCGAAGTCGTGCCTGAAATAGCCGGCCGATTCCCAGCGCTGGTACCAGCGCTGCTCGATGGCGGCGGGATCGAAGCTCTTGTCCAGCACTACTTGGTGTTGTCGGGCAGGGACAGGGCGTGGGCGACGGAAGCAGCGACCGCCTCGCGCACCATCTGGGTGACGCTGATGGTGAGCTCGGCCCGCACGCCGTCCAGCGCATGGCCGAGCACCTGGCTCATGGTGCGCGCGAGCTTTTCATCGATCACCCGATCCACCTCCGGCGCGAGCCGCGCCAGCACGGCGCGCTCGAGCTCTCGCGCCAGCGTCTCGAGCGCCGCCGCGTCGACCGCCGGGCGCTGCCGCCGCGCTTCGGCGACGATCTCGGTGAGGACCGGGACCTTCGACTCGCGCTCAGCCATTGGCCGGGGCCAGGTCGTGGTTGGCGATCGCGTAGCCGCGGCTCTTGTAGAGCTTGTAGCGCTCGCGTCCGGCCTGCTTGTCGGCGTCTTCGAGTCCGACGATCTCGAACAGCCGGTCGAAGCTGGCGAAGTGCGGCGGGCACTGCGCCGACAGGTTCACCAGGAAGGGACATTGCGGCGGCGTCTCGTCGGCGCGGGAAAGCAGCACCGGAGTCTCCGGCGCGAGCGGATCGTCCGCCGCGACGTGCGGCACGAAGCCGACGGCCGGCCAGGTCCACATCAGCTTGTCGAGCTTCGCCGAGACCTCAGGGTCCGGCGCGTAGATCAGCATGCGCTTGCCGTCGGCCATGGCCTTCGCCGCCAGCCGGCAGGCGATCTGCAGAGGATCGGGCGCGTTGAAATAGAAGTCTATTGTCGTCACTTGCGGCCGGCGTGACGCAGGGCGAAGCGCACCAGCAGCGGCACCGGCCGGCCGGTCGAGCCCTTCTCGCGCCCGCCGCGCCAGGCGGTGCCGGCGATATCGAGGTGCGCCCAGCGCATCTTGCGCGTGAAGCGGGCGAGGAAGGATGCGGCGGTGATGCTGCCGCCGGGACGGCCGCCGATGTTGGCGAAATCGGCGAAGTTGGAGCGCAGCTGCTCCTGGTAGTCCTCCCACAGCGGCATCTGCCAGACGCGGTCCCAGGATTCCTCGCCGGCCACGCGGATCTCGTCGGCGAGCCGCTGGTCGTTGGCGAACAGGCCCGTGGCGATGTGGCCGAGCGCGATGACGCACGCGCCGGTGAGCGTGGCGATGTTGATCACCACGTCGGGCTTGAAGCGCTCGGAATAGGTGATCGCGTCGCAGAGGATCAGGCGGCCCTCGGCGTCGGTGTTGAGGATCTCGACCGTCTGGCCGGAGAGCGTGGTGACGACGTCGCCCGGCTTGGTGGCGAGGCCGCCGGGCATGTTCTCGCAGGCCGGGATGACGCCGACGACGTTGACCGGCGCCTTCATGCCGGCGAGGGCGCGGATCGCGCCGAGCACGCTGCCGGCGCCCGACATGTCGAACTTCATCTCGTCCATCTCGCCGGCGGGCTTGAGCGAGATGCCGCCGGTATCGAAGGTGATGCCTTTGCCCACCAGCGCCAGCGTCTTCGCCGATTTGCCGCCGCCCGCGTACTTGAGGACGATGAGCTTGGGCGGCTCGTGCGAGGCGCGCGCGACCGCCATGAAGGCGCCCATGCCGAGCTTCTCCATCTCGGCCTTGTCCAGCACGTCGACCTGCAGCTTGAACCGGCGCGCGAGCTTCTTCGCCTGGTCGGCGAGGTAGGTGGGCGTACAGACGTTGGAGGGCAGGTTGCCGAGCGTGCGCGCGAGGTCGGCGCCGTCGGCGGTGGCGACCGCTTCGTCGAGCGCCTGCGTGAGCGTGGCGGCCGCCGGCAGCGGCAGCGTGATGCGCTCGAGCGCCGGCGCGGCATTGTTCTTCTGCGACTTCATCTCGTCGAAGCGGTAGAACGCTTCGCGCACGCCGAGCACGGCGTGCCGCACGTTCCAGCTGACCGGCCGGCTGGCGACCTTCAGGTCGACGAGAAAGAAGGCGGCGTCCTTCGCCCCGAGCTCGCGCAGCGCGTTGGCCGCGGCGCGCACCGCATCGCGATACGCCGGCTCGGCGAATTCCCTGCGCGCGCCGAGCCCGACCAGCAGCACGCGCTCGGCGGCGACGCCGGGCAGCGCGCGCAGCAGCAGCGTGGAGCCGACCTTGCCGGACAGATCGGCGAGCGCCGCTTTCAGCGCGCCGCGCGAGCGCTGATCGACCCTGCGAGCGGCGGGAGTGAGTTCTTTTTCTGAGTGGACGCCGAGCACGACAACGCCCGTCTTCGCCGTCTCGGGCGAGAGCGTCTTTATGCTAAATTCCATAGCGAAAGTATCGCATGATCTTTCACCGGGCGCTCCTCAGGGAATTCGCAGGTCTCGCCGGCGCCGTGTTCATGGCGCTGTTCTCGATCGCGGTGACCATCAACCTGGTGCGGCTGCTCGGCAAGGCGGCCGGCGGCTCGATCCCGACCGACGCGGTGCTCGCCTTCCTCGGCTTCTTCGCCCTGGGCGCGCTGCCGGTGCTGCTCTCGCTCACCATGTTCATCTCGGTGCTGCTCACGCTGACGCGCGGCTGGCGCGACTCCGAGATGGTGATCTGGTTCACCACCGGGCTGTCGCTGACCGCGTGGCTCAAGCCGGTGATGCTGTTCGCGCTGCCGCAGATCGCGGTGATCGCCGCGCTGTCGCTCTTCATCTCGCCGTGGGCGGCGCAGATGGGCGCGCAGTACGCGTCGAAGCTCGAGACGCGCGACGACGTGTCGCGCGTCACGCCCGGCGTGTTCGGCGAGACGGCCGGGAAGGAGCGCGTGTTCTTCGTCGAATCGGTGTCGGGCGAGTCCAACGAGGTGCGCAACGTGTTCCTCGCCTCGACGCAGCAGGGCAAGCTCGGCGTCAGCATGAGCCGCAGCGGGCGCACCGAGACGGCGCCGAACGGCGACCGCTTCATCGTCCTCGAGCAGGGCCGGCGCTACGAGGGCGCGCCGGGCGACGAGCAGTACCGCGTCACCGAGTTCGACCGCTACGCCGCGCGCATCGAGACCAAGGAGAACCTGCAGCCGGCGCCGACGCACAAGAACTCCTCGACCTGGACGCTGATCACCAACCCCACCAACCTCAACCTAGCCGAGCTGATCTGGCGCATCGGCATCCCGGTGTCGGCGCTGATCCTGGTGCTGCTGGCGATCCCGATGAGCTTCGTCAACCCGCGCGCCGGGCGCTCGATGAACCTGCTGTTCGCGCTGCTCACCTACATGGTGTATTCCAACCTGCTCAGCGTGAGCCAGGCGCGCGTGGCGCAGGGTCGGCTCGACTTTTCCATCGGCGTGTGGATGGTGCACGCCGGCATGATCGTGCTGCTGGTGGTGCTCTTCGCGCAGCGCATGCAGCTCATCCGCCTGCGCATAGGGAAGTAGCCTGGCCGCCCGCACCCTGGAGCGGTACCTCGCGCGCCAGATCTACGGCGCGACCGGCTTCGTGCTGCTCGGCTTCCTCGCGCTGTTCGCCTTCTTCGACCTGATCGGCGAGCTCGGCGACCTCGGCAAGGGCGAGTACGACCTGCGCCAGGTGTTCACCTTCGTGGTGCTGAACGCGCCGGCGCACGTCTACGAGCTGTTTCCCATCGTCGTGCTGATCGGCACGCTCTACGTGCTGGCGCACCTCGCCAGCAACTCCGAGTACACCGTTATGCGCGGCTCGGGGCTCTCGCCCCTGCACGCCGCGGCGGCGCTCGCCAAGATCGGCCTCGCGTTCGTCGTGCTCACCTTCATCGTCGGCGAATGGGTCGCGCCGGCGGCCGAGGAGGCGGCGCAGAAGACCAAGCTGCGCGCCATGTCGTCGATGATCGGCCAGGACCTGCAGTCGGGGCTCTGGTTCAAGGACGAAGGCTCGTTCATCAACGTGCGCGAGGCGCGGCAGTCGCACCTCCTGCAGGGCGTGCGCATCTTCGAGTTCGACCCCTCGTACCGACTGCGCAAGATGACGATGGCGGGCCGCGCGGAATTCCGCGGCGGCGGCGTGTGGCAGCTCTACGACGTGGTCGCCACCGAGTTCGCCCCCGAGCCGCGCACCCTCCGCGAGCCCGAGGCCGAATGGCACACCGCGGTCTCGCCCGACCTGCTGAACGCGCTCATCGTCAAGCCGGAGCGCATGTCGGCCTGGGCGCTGCACAAGTACACCCTGCACCTCGAGTCCAACAAGCAGAAGACCGAGCGCTACGAGATCGCGCTGTGGAAGAAGCTCTTCTATCCCCTCGCCACGCTGGTGATGATGGCGCTCGCGCTGCCCTTCGCCTACATGCAGGCGCGCGCCGGCATGGTCGGCGTCAAGGTGTTCCTCGGCATCATGCTCGGCATCTTCTTCCATATGCTGAACAGCCTCTTCTCGCACATTGGCCTG
>DASSPL010000489.1:0-2000 GCA_035699685.1 Burkholderiales bacterium
ATGAGCGGCGCGTCGTGGTCCACCACCTTCCGCCGCATCATCCTGCCGCTGCTGAAGCCCGGCCTGGTGGCCGGCTGGATCTACATCGTCATCGTCTCGATCCGCGAGCTGTCGACCTCGATCCTGCTCTACAGCCCGGGCAACGAGGTGATCTCGATCATGATCTGGGAGCTGTGGGAGAACGGCCAGTACGTCGAGCTGTCGGCGCTCGGCGTGATGTTCATCTTCGCGCTCTTCGTCCTGGTCATGGTGGCGCAGATGATCGGCAAGCGCTTCGGCATCAAGGAGGCCTAGCGTGCTGACGGTCAAGGACCTGTGCACGCAGTACGCCGACGAGCGCGGCAACGTCGTGCGCGCCGCGCAGGACGTGAGCTTCGACGTGCCGCCGGGCAAGCTCTTCACGCTGCTCGGCCCGAGCGGCTGCGGCAAGACGACCACGCTGCGCTCCATCGCCGGCCTCGAGCGGCCGCTGTCGGGCGAAATCGCCGTCGGCGCCACCGTGGTCTACTCCTCCTCCAAAGGGATATTTGTGCCGCCCAACCGCCGCGGCCTCGGCATGGTGTTCCAGTCCTACGCCATCTGGCCGCACATGACGGTGTTCGAGAACGCCGCCTTTCCGCTGCAGGTGGGCGCCAGGCGATTCTCCAGGAGCGATCTCCAGCAACGGGTGCATCGGGTGCTGAAAGTGGTCGCGCTCGGCGAGCTCGCCGACCGGGAGGCGACCAAGCTCTCGGGCGGGCAGCAGCAGCGGCTGGCCCTCGCGCGCGCGCTGGTGATGGAACCTGCCTTGTTGTTATTGGACGAGCCCCTGTCCAACCTGGACGCCAAGCTGCGCGAGCGCATGCGCTTCGAGCTGAAGCGCCTGCAGCGCGAGCTCGGCATCACCACCGTGTACGTGACCCACGACCAGAGCGAGGCGCTGGCGCTCTCGCACTCGATCGCGGTGATGAACGCCGGGCGCATCGAGCAGGTCGGCTCGCCGCGCGAGGTGTACGAGAAGCCGCGCAACCCGTTCGTCGCCGACTTCATCGGCAGCACCAACTTCGTCAACGGCTCGGTCACCGGAGCGGATGGCGAAGCCGGCTTCTACCGCATCAATTCGGAGCTCGGCCAGCTCAAGGCGCGCGCCCTGGATCCGCTGCAGGCGGGCGAGCCGGTGGTGCTGTCGATCCGCCCGGAGGACATCGAGCTCTCCGAGTCCGAGCCGCAGGGCGCCAACGTCTACATGGCGAGCGTCGACCAGAAGGTGTTCCTCGGCGAGACGGTCGACTTCCAGGTGCGCCTGGGCGAGCGCGCGCTGCAGTCGCGCGCCCACCCGTCGCTGCGCACGCCGGTGGGCAATTCCATCTATATCCGCATCGATCCGGAGAAATGCGTGGCGCTGAAAGCAACAGGGGAATGGGCGCGTCCATGACCCGATGGGCTTCCGATGTGATCGTCGACATGCTGCACGCGTACGACCTGCCGTACGCCGCCATCAACCCCGGCGCCTCGTACCGCGGGCTGCACGACTCGATCGTCAACTACGGCGCCAACCGGCCCGAGATGATGCTCTGCCAGCACGAGGAGACGGCGGTGCAGATCGCGCACGGCTACGCCAAGGCGAGCGGCAGGCCGATGGTGGCGATCCTGCACAACCTGGTGGGCCTGCTGCACGCCAACATGGCGATCTATTACGCCTACGCCGACCGCGCGCCGGTGTTCATCATCGGCGCCACCGGCCCCATGGACGAGACCAAGCGGCGGCCGCGCATCGACTGGATCCACACCGCGCTGGTGCAGGGCGAGGCGGTGCGCGCGTACACCAAGTGGGATTACCAGCCGCACGTCATCGGCGGCGTGCCGGAATCCTTCGCCCGCGCCTACTCGGTGATGATGACCGAGCCGCGCGGTCCGATCTACATGTGCTACGACGCCTGGCTGCAGGAGCAGAAGCTCGAGCACGAGGTGGCGCTGCCTCCGGCGGGCGCGGCGAAGGTGCCGGCGCGCATGGCGGCCGA
>DASSPL010000490.1:0-3605 GCA_035699685.1 Burkholderiales bacterium
GCGCAGTCGAGCGACACGCCGATCAAGCCCGAGCGCGTGGTTTCCGAGCTGGGGAAGAACCTGGACGCCGATGCCATCGTGGTGGCCGACCCGGGCACGCCGTGCCCGTACTTCTCCGCCTACCACGTCGTGCGCGGCACCGGCCGGCGCTACTTCTCCAACCGCGCCCACGGCGCGCTCGGCTATTCGCTTGCCGCGGCCGTCGGCGCACACGTCGGCCGCCCGGCGGTGAAGACAGTGGCGGTGATGGGCGACGGCAGCTTCGGCATGTGCGCCGGCGAGCTCGAGACCGTCGCGCGCCTGAAACTGCCGCTCACCGCGGTGGTCATTTCCAATGCGGTGTACGGCTGGATCAAGGCCGGGCAGAAATCGGGCTATGCGCAGCGCTACTTCTCGGTGGATTTCGGCGTCACCGACCACGCGGCGGTGGCCAGCGCCTTCGGCATCAGGAGCTGGCGGGTCACCGATCCCGCCAGGCTGAACGAGGTGCTGAAGGAAGCGCTGGCCCATGGCGGCCCCACGCTGGTGGATGTCGTCTGCCAGCCGCTGCACGAGGCGCGGGCGCCGGTATCGGAGTGGGTGGCATGATCGAACGACAGCATCACGACATGGGCGGGCTGCCGGCCGACCGGGTCGAGCCCACCGAGCACGACTATCCGGAGTGGGAGCGCCGGGTCGATGCCATGGTGCAGATCCTGCGCCTCGGCGGACGCATCACGGTCGACGAGCTGCGCAAGAACATCGAGCAGCTGCCGCCCGAGGCCTACGACAACCTCTCGTACTACGAGAAGTGGATCGCGTCGCTCACGCAGACGCTGATCCAGCGCGGCGTCATTACCACCGAGGAGCTCGGCCGCAAGATGGAGGAAGTCGGCAAGCGATGAACCCGCAGTTCGTCACCGACTATCCTGCCGTCAAGCCCAAGTTCCAGGCCGGCCAGCGGGTGCGGGTGCGCAAGACCGCGCCGCTCGGGCACATCCGCACGCCGTTCTACATCCGCGGCCACGTCGGCGAGATCGAGCGCTACTGCGGCAACTTTCCCAATCCCGAGGAGCTCGCGCAGATGCGCGACGGCCTTCCCGCTCAGCCCCTCTATCGCGTGCGGTTCAATCAGAAGGAAGTGTGGCCCGACTACAAGGGGCCCGGGAGCGACGTGGTGGAAATCGAGATCTTTCAGCATTGGTTGGAGCCAGCATGATCTTCAAAAACCAACCCCCCGCTCATTTCATTCGCGCCCCCCTTGTCAGGGGGGCAAAGAAGCCATGAAAGACCAAGGCCGCTACCAGCCGTTCACCTACTACCAGCTGATGGAAACCAGCCTGCGCGAGCTGCTGGTGGAGAAGGGCATCGTCACCAACGAGCAGGTGAACGCCGAAGTGACCGCCATGCGCAACCGCACGCCCGAGCGCGGCGCGGCAGTCGTGGCGAAGGCGTGGGTGGATGACGGCTATCGCCAGAGGCTCTTGAAAAACGCGACCGCGGCGTGCGAGGAGCTCGGCCTGGAGATCCCGGGCCTGCGGCTCGTCGCGGTGGAGAACACGCCGCAGGTGCACAACGCGATCGTGTGCACGCTGTGCTCGTGCTATCCGCGCGTGCTGCTCGGCATCCCGCCCGACTGGTACAAGGCGCGCAACTACCGCTCGCGCATGGTGCGCGAGCCGCGCGCCGTGCTCGCGGAGTTCGGCCTGCAGATCCCCGACACGGTGCAGATCCGCGTGCACGACTCGACCGCCGACATGCGCTACATCGTGCTGCCGATGCGGCCGAAGGGCACCGAGGGCTGGGACGAGGCCCGCCTCGCGGGCATCGTCACGCGCGACTGCATGATCGGCGTCGCCGTACCGCAGGTTGGCTAAGCTCGCCCCCCTCGGGGCGGTGCCGCTGGGCGACTGCGCGGTCTACGTCGAGTTCTCGAAGACGCTCGACCTCGAGGTCAATTCGGCCGTGCAGCGCCTTGCGACAATGGTGCACGGCCGCGCGCTGCCGTGGATCCGCGACGTTGTGCCGGCGCTCGGCGGGCTGGCGATCCACTTCGACCCGGATGATCCGAGCGTGCACGGCGATGCGCTGTCCGCGTCGCTGAACCTCGTCAGCGAGTGCCTGAAGGAAGGATTGCCGAAGGCGGGCGACGTGCTGCGCACGATCGAGGTGCCGGTGTGCTACGAGGCCGAATTCGCGCCCGACCTGGCCGAAGTGGCGGCGCTGTCGAAGCTCACCGTGGACGAGGCCGTCGCGCTTCACGCGGCCGGCGATTTCCGCGTGCTGATGATCGGCTTCGCGCCCGGCCACGCCTACATGGGCGGGCTCGACCCGAAGCTCGCCGTGCCGCGGCGCTCGTCGCCGCGCGCCATCGTAGCCGCCGGGTCCGTCGCGATCGCCAACGACCAGACGGTGATCTATCCGTACGCGATCTCGGGCGGCTGGAGCATCATCGGCCGCACGCCGCTCGCGGTGTTCGACGCCGAGCGCCAGGAGCCGAGCCTGTTCGCGGCGGGCGACCGCGTGCGCTTCAAGCCGATCACGCGAGCCGAGTTTCAGAAGCTCGCCGCGTGAGCATCACCGTCCTTCGTCCCGGATTGCTGATGACCGTCCAGGACCTGGGGCGGCATGGCCACCAGCACGTCGGCCTGTGCCCCGGTGGCGCGATGGACCCGTTGTCGCTGCAGCTTGCCAATGCGCTGGTGAAGAACGAGGTGGGCGCCGCGGCGCTCGAGCTCACCGTGCTCGGGCCGGACCTGCAGTTCGAGCGCGACACGCTGGTCGCGCTGGTCGGCGCCGAGTTCGAGGCCGACATCCCGATCAACCGTCCGGTGCTGGTCGCCGGCGGCTCGCGCGTCGGCGTCAGCCGGGCGGCGCGCGGCGCGCGCGGCTATCTTGCGGTGGCCGGCGGCATCGCGGTCGAGCCGGTGCTCGGCAGCCGCAGCACCTACATTCCCGGCGGCTTCGGCGGCCTCGAAGGCCGGGTGCTCAAGCGCGGCGACGTGCTGCCGCTCGCCGAGAACTCGGCCGAGCTGTCGCGCGAGCGCTTCGCCGCGCTCAAGCACAAGCGCGGCACCAGCGTGCGCTGGTCGGTGCCGTCGTTCACGGTGCCCGACCGCGAGCCGATCGTGCTGCATGCCCTGGAGGGCGAGCATTTCGGCGACTTCGACGCCACCATGCAGCGCGTGTTCTTCGACACCGTCTGGCGCGTGACGCCGGACTCGAACCGCATGGGCTACCGCCTGGCGGGGCCGCAGCTCACGCGCTCGAAGAAGGACGAGATCCTTTCCGGCCCGACGTGCCTCGGCAGCGTGCAGGTGCCCGCCAACGGCGTGCCCATCGCGTTGATGGCCGACCACCAGACCACCGGCGGCTACCCGCGCATCGCCGAGATCGCCTCCGCCGACGTTCCGCGCCTCGCGCAGATCGCCCCCGGCGGCACCGTCCACTTCGCCCGCTGCGGCCTCGACATCGCCGCCGAGCTGCGCCGCGACATGAAGGACCGCCTCCAGCAGGTCCTGCACGGCGTCGCCTGGGAGTACGGAAAATAAATGGGGTCAGATCAACATTTCCGGGCGGCCGGATAAATTATTCTTTCCATCCTGTAATGTTGATCTGACCCCATT
>DASSPL010000491.1:0-15957 GCA_035699685.1 Burkholderiales bacterium
GGCTGGGACCGGCGCAACCATTTCTATCACTCCATGCTGCAGTCGCTCGCCCGGCATTACCGCTTCGACCTCGAGCAGCCCTGGGAGGTGCTCGACGAGCGCGTGCAGGCCGTCGTGCTGCGCGGCTCGGGCAGGGAGAAGTTGGCGTTCCACTACCCGAACGAGCGCGGCCGTCCGAGCGTCAAGGAGCATCCGTTCGAAGGCATCGTGCCCAGCCTCGAGCGGCGCTACCGCGAGACCGATTCGCAGGCCGTGCGCGAGGAGCTCGCCAAGCTGATCAACCTGCAGGCCTGCCCCGAATGCGGCGGCGCGCGCCTGCGGCGCGAGGCGCGCCACGTGCGCCTGGCCGACCACAGCCTGCAGGACATCTCGCGCCGTCCGCTGGCCCAGTCATTGGATTTCTTTGAAAACCTGAAACTGGAGGGCGCAAAGGCGCAGATCGCCGAGCGCATCGTGCGCGAGATCGCCAACCGCCTGCAGTTCCTCGTGAACGTGGGCCTGGATTACCTGACGCTCGACCGGTCCGCCGAGACGCTCTCCGGCGGCGAGGCTCAGCGCATCCGGCTCGCGAGCCAGATCGGCTCCGGGCTGACCGGCGTCATGTACGTGCTCGACGAGCCGTCGATCGGCCTGCACCAGCGCGACAACGCCCGGCTGATCGACACGCTCAAGCAGCTGCGCGACCTCGGCAACTCGGTCATCGTGGTCGAGCACGACGAGGAGGCGATCCGCGCGGCGGACTACATCGTCGACATGGGTCCGGGCGCCGGCGACGCCGGCGGGCGCATCGTCGCCGAAGGCGCGCTGCCGGACATCCTGGGCAGCGGCGAATCGCTCACCGGCAAGTACCTGACCCGCGAGCTCGTGATCCCCACCCCCGCAAGGCGCCGCCGGGGCGGCGAGGAAAGGATCGTCATCCGCGGCGCGCGCGGCAACAACCTGAAGGACGTCGAGCTCAGGCTGCCGCTCGGCCTGCTGGTGTGCGTCACGGGCGTGTCGGGTTCCGGGAAATCAACGCTCATCAACGACACGCTGTACGCGGCGGTGGCGCGCAGCCTCTATGGCTCGGCGCTCGAGCCGGCGCCGCACGACTCGATCTCCGGCATCGAGCACCTCGACAAGGTGATCAGCGTCGACCAGAGCCCGATCGGCCGCACGCCGCGATCCAATCCGGCGACGTATACCGGCCTCTTCACGCCGATCCGCGAGCTCTTCGCCGGCGTGCCCGAGGCGCGCGAGCGCGGCTACGACGCCGGCCGCTTCTCCTTCAACGTCAAGGGCGGCCGCTGCGAGGCCTGCCAGGGCGACGGCGTGACCAAGGTGGAGATGCATTTCCTGCCGGACATCTATGTCGCCTGCGACGTGTGCCACGGCCGGCGCTACAACCGCGAGACGCTCGAGATCCGCTACAAGGGCCGCAATATCCACGAAGTCCTGGAGATGACGGCCGGCGAGGCCTTCGAGTTCTTCTCCGCGGTGCCGACGCTCGCGCGCAAGCTCAAGACGCTGATCGATGTCGGCCTGGGCTATGTGCGCCTGGGCCAATCGGCCACCACCCTTTCCGGGGGCGAGGCGCAGCGCGTCAAGCTATCGCTGGAGCTCTCGAAGCGCGACACCGGGCGCACCCTGTACATCCTGGATGAGCCCACTACCGGCCTGCACTTCCACGACATCAAGCTGCTGCTCGAGGTGCTGCACCGCCTGCGCGATGCCGGCAACAGCGTGCTGGTGATCGAGCACAACCTCGACGTGCTCAAGACCGCGGACTGGATCATCGACCTCGGGCCGGAAGGCGGCGATGGCGGCGGTCGCGTCCTCGCGCAGGGCACGCCGGAAGCGTTGGCCGACAACTCCTCGAGCTATACGGGTCGCTACCTGAAGCAAGTGCTCACGCAACCCCCCATCGCAGCGCCGCGCCGCGCGAGCGCACGTTGACAGAACCGAACGTTCGTACTATTTTGTCGCGGTGGAGAAGACCACCAAGGGCGAACAGACCCGCGCCGCGATCCTCGATCACGCGCTGAAGATCGCCAGCCGCCTCGGCCTCGAGGGGCTGACGATCGGCAGCCTGGCGGATGCCACCGGCATGTCGAAATCCGGCCTGTTCGCGCATTTCGGCTCGCGCGAGGACCTGCAGCTCCAGGTGCTCGAGCACGCGGCGCAGCGTTATGGCGAGCAGGTGTTCGCGCCGGTCCTGAAGATCGAGCGCGGCCTGCCGCGGCTGCGCGGGCTGTTCGAGCGCTGGCTCGACTGGGCGCTCGCCTCCGGCCTGCCGGGCGGCTGCATCATGATCTCCGCCGCCAGCGAATACGACGATCGCCCCGGACCGATCCGCGACGCCGTCATTGCCAACCAGCACCGCGGCCATGCCATCACGCAGAAAGCGGTGCGCCTCGCCGTCGAGGAAGGCCACCTCAGGGACGACACCGACCCTGAGCAGATCTCCTTCGAGATGCTCGGCATCGTGCTCGCCAGCCACAATCACCGCCGGCTCCTCGGCGACAAGGAGGCGCGCAGGCGCGCGCTGACCGCGTTCGAGGAGCTCGTCGCCCGTCACGCCGCACCCCGCCGGCTGAAGTCCGCTTCCCGCTAGGAGAGAACGCCATGCCCATGTCCCTTTCGCTGCCCCAAATTAGCACGAACGTTCGCTTCGCCGCCTCGGCGCTGCTCTTTCCCGAGCTCGCCGGCGCGTGGGCCGAGCGCCTGTTCCTCACCCCGCCGCGCAACGGTGCGGCGGCCGCGCTAGACCTGATCGAGGCGCGCTCGGCGCTGATCGAGCACAAGGGACGCCACATCGCCACCTGGCGCTGGGGCTCGCGCGACGCGCCGCTCGTCGTGCTGGCGCACGGCTGGGGCGGCTACGCCGCGCAAATGCGCGCTTTCGTGTTTCCGCTGCTGTCCGCCGGGTACCAGGTGGTGGCCTATGACCAGCCGGCGCACGGCGTATCCGAAGGCCGGCTCACCGGCCTGCCCGATTTCGCCGACGTTCTCGCCGACATCGCGTGGCATTACGGCGGCGCCCATGCGGTGGTGGCGCATTCGCTCGGCGCGGGCGCCGCGGCACTGGCGCTCGCCAACGGCAGGCTGCGCTTCGACAAGGTGGTGCTCGTCAGCCCGCCCGCGGACCTGGTCGGCTATTCGCGCCGTTTCGCGCGCTGGCACTGGATGCCGGAAACGGTGCGCCGCGCTATGCAATCGGCCATCGAGGAACGCTACGGCGTGGCATGGGAGAGCCTGGAGGTGACGCGCCTCGCGCCCCGCTTCCGCACGCCGGCGCTGGTGATCCACGACCGCGACGACCGCATGGTGCCCTGGACGCATGGCACGCAGGTGGCGCAGGCCTGGCCCGGCGCGCGCATCATGAGCACGGATGGCCTCGGCCACCTTCGCATCCTGCGCGACGACGCGGTGACGCGTGCTGCGGCGGACTTCATCGCCGGCCGCTCGGGTGTCGCCAGCCCGGCCGCGCAGGCGCAGCCGGCGCCGCTCTACTGATGGGCCGCTCGGTCACCGTCTCCTGGAGCGATCCGGCATCGCTCGCCGCCGCCGGCCGCAGCATGGCCGGCATCGACTTCCTGCGCGCCATCCGCGACGGCGACCTGCCGCCGCCGCCGATGGCGCAGCTCCTCGGCTTCCGCCTGGTCGAGGTCGAGCCGGGGCATGCCGTGTTCGAGGTCGTTCCCGGCGAGCGGCACTACAACCCGATCGGCGTCGTGCACGGCGGCCTCGCCATGACGCTGCTCGACTCCGCGATGGGGTGCTGCGTGCAGACACGCATGCCCGCGGGCAGCGGCTATACGACGCTCGAGGCGAAGACCAATCTCGTGCGCGCCATCACCGGCAAGACCGGACGGCTGCGCGCTACGGGCAAGCTCGTGCACCTCGGCAACCGCATCGCCACGGCCGAGGGCCGGCTGGAGGACGATGCCGGCAAGCTCTACGCGCACGCGTCAACGACCTGCATCGTCTTAGGTAACGGGAGCTAGCCGCCCGTCCTGCCACCCGAGCTGGCGGTCATGGTGCTGGCGCAGGCTGGCGCGGTGGCCGACGGAGACGAGGGTCGTGTCGGGCAGCCGCTCCTTCACCAGACGGTAGAGCGCGTCCTGCGCTTCTTCCGGCAGCGATGCGGTCGCCTCGTCGAGGAACAGCCAGTCCGGCCGGTTGAGCAACGCGCGGGCGAAAGCGAGCCTCTGCTGCTCGCCGCCGGAAAGCACCTGCGCCCAGTTCTCGTTGCGCTCCAGGCTGCCCGCCAGGTGTGCGAGCCCGACGGCACCGAGCGCCTCTGCCACGTCCCCATCGGCAAAGCTCTGCGTGTCGGCCGGATAGGTCACCGCGCGCTTCAGCGTGCCGATGGGCAGGTAGGGCTTCTGCGGCAGGAAGAGCAGCTTCGCCCCTTGCGGCAGGCGCAGCCGTCCTTTCCAGTACGGCCATATCCCGGCGAGCGCGCGGAACAAGGTCGATTTCCCGGCGCCGGAGGCTCCGGTCACGAGGACGTCTTCCCCCTGCTTGAAGGTCACCGAGGTCGGGGCAAGGAGTTGCCGGCCCTGCGGCAGGGCGAGCGCCACGCCGTCCAGGGAGAGGCCGGTTTGCGCCGCCTCGCCGCGCTCGCCGGTGGCCTGCGCCGCCTCGGCGCGCGCGCTCTCGAGCGAGGCATGGAAGCTCGTCAGGCGATCGACGGTCGCCTTCCACTGCGCGAACTGCGGATAGGCGTCGATGAACCACGAGAGCGAGCTTTGCACGTTGCGGAACGCCGACGCCGTCTGGAAGATGAAGCCCATGCCGACCGCGCCGGAGAAATAGCGCGGCGCGGCGACCACGTACGGGAAGATGATCGAGAACTGCGTGTAGAACGACACGAACCAGTTGAGCTGCTTTCGCTTCCTCATGATGCCCCACCAGTTCTGGATCACCGTCTGGAAGCGCTCGCGGAAGCTGGTGAGCTCGACCGCCTCGCCCTTGTACAGCGCGACCCCTTCGCTGTTCTCGCGCAGCCGCACGAGCGAGTAGCGGTAGTCGGCCTCGAAGCGCTGCTGGTTGAAGTCCAGGCCGATGAGCGGCCGGCCGATCTTGTGCGCGATCACGCTGCCGATCAGCGCGTAGATCACGGCGATCCAGAACATGAAGCCCGGTATCGCCACGCCGCCGACCGTGAAGTCGCCCGACAGGCTCCACAGGATCACGGTGAACGACACCAGCGTGACGATGGCCGACAAGAGCCCGATCGACAGGTCCAGCGTCATGTCAACGAAGATGCGCAGGTCGTCGGCGATGCGCTGATCGGGATTGTCGACGCCGCGGTCGGCGAGCTGCAGCCGGTAATAGGCGCGGTCGGCGAGCCAGCGCTCGAGGAAATTCTCGTTCAGCCAGCTGCGCCACTCGATGTAGAGCATCTGCTGCAGGTACAGGCGATAGACCATCACCACGATCCAGATGAGCGCGAGGTAGGTGAAGCGCCACAGCTGGCTGAAGAACTCCGCCTGGTCCTTTTTCTCCAGCGCGTTGTAGAAGTCGCGGTTCCAGTTGTTGAACTGCACCTCGAGGTACACCGCCCCCAGGGAGAGCCCGATGACGGCGGCGAGCAGCAGCAGGCCTTTTGTGCGCTGCTCCGAAACCCAGTACGGCTTCGCCAACGCCCAGAAAGCCGTTAGAAATCCAGCCTTTTGCATGGAGCACCTCAGAAGGGATGCAAATCAGTTTACAGAACGGTCATGGCGGCGTAACAATCTCCCTGGCATGTCCTCCGGCCGGGTTTACCGCTTCACCCCCGCGCAAGACCACAAGACGAACCACCTGTTCGTATTCCTGCACGGCTGCGGCGCCACCGCGCAGTCGATGATCCCGATCGCGTTCAAGTTCCAGGCGCGCTTCCCGAGCGCCGCGTTGGTCGTGCCGAGCGGCTTCGATCCCGATGCGCGCGGCGGCGCGGCGCAAGATTGGTACCCGACGCGCGGACTGAACTGCGACAACCATCGCGAGCGGGTCGCGGCGGTGCTGCCCGATTTCGAGGACCTGGTGCGCCGCGAGCAGACCAACTTCGGCGTCGCGGCGAGCCGCACGGTGCTGATCGGCTTCTCGCAGGGCGGCACGCTCGCGCTGGAAGCGGTCAAGTCGCCGGGCATCGCCGGCGCCGTCGTCGCCTTCTCGGCGCGCTACGCCCGCCTTCCGGCGCGCGGCGCGCGCATCGGCTCGCGCATCCACCTCGTGCACGGCGAGTTCGATTCGGTCGTCTCGCGCGTCTACGCCGAGCGCGCTGCACGCGTACTCTCCGGGCTGCACGTCCCCGTGACGCTCGACATCGTCGAGGATCTCGGCCACGCGCTCTCGCACCGCGCGATCAGCCTGGGCTCGCTGCGCCTCCTGCAGGGCATCTACGAAGGTCGCCGGGCGACCATTCATTGAAGTCCGGCATCGTGCTTTTCGCCCACGGCTCGCGCGAGCCGCAATGGGCGCGCCCGTTCGAATCGCTCGCCGCCGCCCTGTCGAAGTCGCACACCGTGCGCGTCGCCTATCTCGAGCTGATGGAGCCTTCGCTCGGCGACGCGATCGCCGCCTTGGCAAGCGAAGGCGTACAGACGGTTCGCGTCGTGCCGGTGTTTCTCGCGGCGGGGAAACATCTGCGGGAGGATTTGCCGCGGCTCGCAGCCGGCGCGCGCGAGCGCTTCCCCGGTATCCGAATAAGCGTGGAGCCGCCGATCGGCGAGCAAGCGCCGGTGATCGACGCGATCGCGGCGGCTATTGGCTCAGGCGGTCGATCATCGCCTTGACGGCGCGGATCTGCGGCGCGTTCCGGGTCGCATAGTCGCTCCCCGTATAGCCCCACCAGTCCCAGCAACCCCGCGGATTAAAGGTGAAGGCGGTATAGCGCTTGATCGCCTGCGGATAGAGCACGATCAGGGCATTCGCATCCGCCCAGCGGTTGTAGCCGGCGTGGCGAACGAAGTCCTCGCCGATTTCGCTTGCGCCCTGCCGGCAGCCATGGAAGGCGACATGCAGGCGGCAACGCTCCTTTGCGCAGCGCTCGGGCACATAAAGGAAGCCGCTATCGTCCATCGAGATGCCGCGCGCGTCGCCGCCGGCAAAGGGCCGCTGGTCGAATCGCAGGACGCGTCCCGCCGGGTTCGTCGCAGGCGCGAGCTTGCCGAGGAGGAAGCTCAGCAACGCGCCGGCGGCGTCGTAGTCGCAATCGACGATGAAGGGAGGCTCGGTCGTCGCGCATGCCGCGCCATGGTCCGCGGTCACCATGCCGTGGCCGGCGGGCTTGTCGTCCACCAGTGATACCTGCGCCCCATAGCCGGCATAGAACGCGCGCAATGCCTGGACCACCTGCGGATAGACGGTGCGGTCGTTGCTGCCGGCGAACAGCCAGATGCGCGCGCTCTTCAGGTTGGCCGGCGGGTCGATGCGCTTCGCCTGCGCGAAGCGCTCGACATGCGCCTTCAGCGCCGCCGGCTGCGGCACAGGGGTCCACCAGCCTGGCTGCATGCAGTTGTAGAGGGCGGTGAACAAACCGCCCTGCGCGCAGTAGTAGGGCCCGCCGGCAATTACGCCCACTCCCGCCACCGTCGCCGAATGCGCGACGTGGAGCTGAACCGCCATATAGCCGCCGGACGAGACCCCAGAGGCGGTGAGGGCGGACACGTCGGCGCGCAGCGAAGGCAGCGGCTGCGCGAGGGCGGCCGCGGAGCAGACAAGGAGCAGCGCCGCGCTACTGCGCAGCCCAGCCGCCGTCCATGGAAAGGGAGGCACCGCGAATCTGCGCGGCAGCATCGGAGCAGAGGAATAGCGCGAGCGCGCCGATCTGATCCGGCGTGGCGAACTCGCCCGACGGCTGCTTCTCGGCCAGCAGGCGCCGCTTCGCCTCCTCGCCTGAAATGCGCTCGCGCTGGGCCAGCGCGTCGATCTGCTTCTGCACGAGCGGCGTGAGCACCCATCCGGGGCAGATGGCATTGCAGGTGACGCCGGTGGCGGCGGTTTCCAGCGCCACGACCTTGGTGAGGCCGACGAGGCCATGCTTGGCCGCGACGTAGGCCACCTTGTCGACCGATGCCACCAGGCCATGCACCGAGGCGACGTTGATGATGCGGCCCCAGCCGCGCTTCTTCATCTGCGGCAGCACCGCCTTGATGCCGTGGAAGGCTGCGGAGAGATTGACCGCGAGCACGGCATCCCAGCGCTCGTCGGGGAATTCCTCGACCGGCGCCACGTGCTGGATGCCGGCGTTGTTGACGAGGATGTCGACGACGCCGGCGCGCTCGACCATCCGCCGGATTTCGGCCGGCCGGGTCATGTCGGCCGGGTCATAGCTCACGCGCACCCTGAACTGACGGGTGAGCTCGGCCTGCACCGCGGCGCCGTCGCCGAATCCGTTCAGCACCAGGTCGGCGCCCGCGCCGGCGAGCGCGCGCGCGATGCCGAGGCCGATGCCGCTCGTCGAGCCCGTCACCAGCGCGACCTTGCCTTTCATCATATGGCGAGCTCGGCCACGTCCCTGAAGTACTCGAGCGCCTCGGGATTGGCGAGCGCGTCGGTGTTCGGCACCGGCATCCCGTGCACCACCGATTTCACGGCCAGCTCCACGACCTTGCCGTTCTTGGTGCGCGGCACATCCGGCACCTGCACGATGCGCGCCGGCACGTGGCGCGGAGAGGCGTGGCGCTTGATGTCGGCGCGGATGCGCTCCTCGAGCCTGGCGTCCAGCGTGTAGCCGGGCCGAAGCTTCACGAACAGGACGACACGCGTGTCGGTCGGATTGTCCGGCGGCCAAAGCTGGCCGATGGCGACCGATTCCTCGACATCGTTGATGCGCTCGACGACGCGGTAGATCTCGGCGGTGCCGATGCGCACGCCGCCCGGATTGAGCGTCGCGTCGGAGCGGCCGTAGACGATCATCGTGCCGCGGTCGGTGAGCTCGGACCAGTCGCCGTGGCACCAGACGTTCGGAAAGCGCGCGAAATAGGCCGCGTGGTAGCGCTCGCCGCCGCGGTCGTTCCAGAAGCCGAGCGGCATCGACGGAAAGGGCTTGGTGCACACCAGCTCGCCCTTCTTGCCGACGATGGAGTGGCCCTGCTCGTCGAACACGTCGACCGCCATGCCGAGCGAGCGGCACTGCATCTCGCCGCGGTAGACCGGCAGCACCGGGCTCGCATCGGCGAAGGCGCCCATGATGTCGGTGCCGCCGGAAATCGAGCCGAGGCAGACGTCCTGCTTCCACGCCTCGTAGACGTAGTCGTAGCTCTCGGCGACCAGCGGCGAGCCCGTCGACAGCACCATGCGCAGCGCCGCGAGGTCGTGCGTCTCGGCCGGGCGCAGGTCGCGCTTGGCGCACGCGTCGATGAACTTGGCCGAGGTGCCGAAGTGCGTGAAGCGCTCCTTCTCGGCATAGTCGAAGAGGATTTTTCCGCCGCGCGCGAAGGGCGAGCCGTCGTAGAGCATCACGCTCGCCTCGGCCGCCAGGCCGAGGAACAGGATGTTCCACACCACCCAGTTGGTGGTGCAGTAGTAGAAGAAGCGGTCGCCGGGGCGGACGTCGAAGTGCAGCTTGTAGGTCTTGAGGCACTGCAGCAGCGTGCCGCCCGCGCCGTGCACGATGCACTTCGGCTTGCCGGTGGTGCCCGAGGTGAACAGGATGAACACCGGGTGCTCGAACGGCAGCTGCGGATAGTCGATGTCCGCGGGCTGATAGCGGCGCAGCCATTCCTCCAGCGTGACGCCCTTGCCGATATCGGAAACGTCGACCCGGGAATCGAGCTGCGGCACGACCACCACCTTGCGCAGGCTCGGCAGCTTCTCGGCTATCTGGCGCACGCGGTCCAGGCAGTCGTGGCGATCGCCGTTGTAGTAGTAGCCGTCGGCGCAGAACAGCACCTTGGGCTCGATCTGGCCGAAGCGGTCGAGCACGCCGTCGACGCCGAAGTCCGGCGAGCAGGACGACCACACGATGCCCTGCGACAGCGCGGCGAGCGCGAGCATCCCGGTCTCGGGAATGTTCGGCATATAGGCGGCGACGCGGTCGCCGGTGCGCAGGCCGAGGGCCTTGAGCGCCTGCGCGGCGCGCGACACGTCGGTCGTAAGGTCGGAATAGCTGACGCGGCGCTTGAACCCGGTCTCGTCCCAGAAGACGAAGGCGTCGCCGCGGTCGCCGCGGCGCAGGAGGTTCTGCGCGAGGTTCAGCCGACCCTCGGGGAACCAGTGCGCGCCGGGCATCTTCTCGCCGTCGGCGAGCACGGTCGATCCTTTGCGGCCGAGCACCCCGCCGAAGTCCCACAGGTCCGACCAGAACTCTTCCGGCTCGTCGACCGACCACTGGTAGAAATCGGCGTAGCTGTTGACGTCGAGCCGGCGCTTGCGGATCACCTGCTGCGCGAAGTGCGTGAGCTGCGCGTCCTGGATCGCGCGCTCGCCCGGCTGCCAGACGATCCTAGGTGCCGATGATGCCGCCATCTTTTTTCCTTATCACCACCGTGGAGGAGCGCGGCCGCCCGTTGGGTGCGTAATCGGGCCAGTTGGAATAGGCCCTCGGCTCCTGCGGAAGCGAGCGATCGCCCGGCCGCTCGCCGGGATGCTGGATGTTGACGAAGGCGGTGCGGTTATCGGGCGTGGTGTGGAACGCGGTGACTTCGCAGCCGCGCGGGCCGGTGAGGAAGCGCCGGAAGACGCCCACCTCCGGATCGACCGCCAGCATCTGGTTGTTGCCGAGCGCGGCGAACGGGCCTTTGCCGAGGACGGTCGGCGACATGTCGGTCTGCACCCAGAGCGTCCCCATCGAGTCGAACCAGAGCCCGTCCGGGCAGGCGAAGGCGTCGCCCTTGACGGTGCTCGCGCCCTGCGGCCCGGCAAGGACGAACACCTGCCAGCGAAAGCGCGTCGCCGCCACGTCGTCGCCTTCTTCGCGCCAGCGCAGGATGTGCCCGAAGGGATTCGGTCCGCGCGGGTTGGCGGGATCGGCCTGCCTGCGCTCGCCGCTGTTCGTCAGAGCGGCGAAAACTTCGCGCGTCTGAGGGTGCGGCACGATCCATTCCGGCCGATCCATCTTCGTGCCGCCCGCGGCGTCGGCCGCCTGGCGGGTGCGCACCTTCGCCGCGCCGTCCGCGGGAAGCGGCAGCCAGTCGCCGCTGCCGTCGGCGTTGAAGCGCGCCACGTACAGCGTGCCTTGGTCCAGCAGATCGCGGTTGTTTTCCTTGCTCGCCGGATCGAACGGCCGGGCGGTGACGAACTTGTAGATGTATTCGAACGCCTCGTCGTCCCCCATATAGAACGCGCAGCGGCGGTCGGCGCCGACGGAGCAGGCCGCGCCCTCGTGCTTGATGCGGCCGAGCGCGGTGCGCTTCACCGGGACGGAATTCGGATCGAACGGGTCGATCTCCACGACCCAGCCGAAGCGGTTCGGCTCGTTGGGATGCCGCCCGGCGTCGAACCGCTCGTCGTGCACCGCCCAGCGGTAGTTGCGCCCGCGCACCGTGATCCCATAGCGTTTGTCGTCCGCCGTGATGGTCCCGGAGCGCTCGAACTGGAAATTCCAGTTCTCCTCGCACGTGAGGTAGGTACCCCATGGCGTCCAGCCGTGCGCGCAGCCGTTGTAGGTGCCGAGCACCAGGCGCCCCTCGGGGTCGGCCGACGTACGCATGAGCTCGTGCCCGGCGGCCGGCCCCGAGACCCGGCAGGGCGTGCGCGCGGTGATGCGCCGAGCGTATTGCGAAGGCCGCACCACGCGCCACTCGCCGCCTTCCATGCGCACTTCGATCACCGACACGCCGACCGCGTTCTGCGCCTTGAGCACCTTCTCGGCGCTCCAGTTCGCCATGCCGTCGGGAAAGAGCAGGCCTTCGTCCAGGTACTCGTGATTCATGGCGAGCAGGCCATGCGTCGAGCCGGCGATCGGGAAGTAATGCATGCCGTCGTGGTGCATGCCGGCCTGCAGCGCCTGGTCGGCGGCGCTGTTCGACGCATCCATGCGGAACTCGGGCATGCCGGCCGGCGCGCCGACCGGATCGCCCCAGCGGAAAAGCACGCGGGCCTCGTAGCCCGGCGGCACGCGCAGCGCGTCCTCGCTCGATGCCGCTATGGACGTAAACGAGATCTGCGGCCGCGACGCCTGCGTGGCACAGCCCGGCAATGCGCCCAGCACCGCAGCGCCGATGCCCGCCTTCAGGAACGCGCGCCGCGAGGCGAGCACGTCGGCAAAACTCGGATTCGCGCTCGGATTGCGGCTTCCCGGAACGCGGAGGTGGCGGCTCACGGCGAGGTCTCCTAGGATTCGGCGGTGATTATATTGCCGGACGCTCTCGCTGTAATTCGACGGCACCATCGAATGGCCGAGGGCGACGTGGTCGCCGCGCTGCGCGCGCTGCAGCCTTCCGACCGGGTGATCGAAGCCACGGCGATCGAGCTCGCGCAGCGGGTTCGGGCGACACCGCCCGGCGCCCTCAGCGCGGAATCGTTCCTGCGCCACTATGGCCTGTCGACGCCCGAGGGCGTGGCGCTGATGTGCGTGGCGGAGGCGCTGCTGCGCATCCCGGACGCCGAGACCGCGGACGCCCTTCTGCGCGAGAAGCTCGCGCAAGGCGACTGGTCGCCGAGCAAGGACGATCCGCTGCTCGCGAGCGCCGCGGACTGGGCGCTTCTCCTCACCGGCAAGCTCGCCCGCTGGCACGACGAGCCGTCGGCGCTGAAGCACGTGGTGGCGCGCCTCGGCGAGCCGGTAGTGCGCGCCGCCGTGCGGCAGGCGATGCGCATCCTTGCAGAGCAGTTCGTGCTCGCTGAAACCATCGAGCAGGCGGTCAGGCGCGGCGCCGGGCGCGCGCCATATGTGCACTCCTATGACATGCTGGGCGAGGCGGCGCGCACCGCGGTGGATGCGGCGCATTACATGGAGCTGTATGCGCACGCGCTGCGCCAGGTGCGCGCGCCGGACACGCTGTCCATCAAGCTCTCGGCCCTGCACCCGCGCTTCGAGGAGGCGAAGCGCTCGCGCGTCATGGGCGAATTACTCCCGCGGCTGACGCAACTGGCCGAGCTCGCAGCCGAGCGCGGCGTGGCCTTCACCATCGACGCCGAGGAGTCCGAGCGTCTCGAGCTCACGCTCGACCTGCATGCGGCGCTCGCCGATCGATTCACTCCCGGCCTCGCCGTCCAGGCCTACCAGAAGCGCGCGCTGCCGGTTTGCGAATGGCTGGTCGAGCTCGGCCGCCAGAGCGGGCGGCGGCTGCCGATCCGGCTCGTGAAGGGCGCCTACTGGGATGGCGAGATCAAGCGCGCGCAGCAGCTCGGCATGGCGGATTACCCGGTCTTCACGCGCAAGGCCGCGACCGACGTCTCCTATGTGGCGTGCGCCACGCGGCTCCTCGACGCGCCCGACGCCATCTATCCGGCGTTCGCCACGCACAACTGCCGCACGGTCGCCACCATCCTGCACCTGGCCGAAGGCCGCGACTTCGAGTTCCAGAAGCTGGTGGGGATGGGCGACGCGCTCTATGACGCTCTGCTGGCCGAGCGCAAAGTCAGGGTGCGGCAGTACGCGCCGGTCGGCAGCTTCACCGATCTCCTGCCCTACCTCGTGCGGCGCATGCTCGAGAACGGCGCCAACACCTCGTTCGTGCACCAGATCGCCGACCCGGACGTGCCGCTCGAGGCGCTGGTGGCCGATCCGGTGGCGCAGCTGCCCGAGCCGTACCGGCCGGAGGAACGTATCCCGCTGCCGCGCAACCTCTATCCCGACCGGCTGAACTCCGTCGGCCTCGACCTCGCGCGGCGCGACGTGCTCGACACCCTGCAGCAGAAAACGTCCGCCGCCGGCGGCCTCGCCTCCATCAGGGACACCTCGCGCGCCGAGCTCGAGGACGCCCTGGCCCGCGCGGCGCGCGAGTTCGAGTCCTGGTCGAACGTCGCGGCGACGGAGCGCGCCGCGCGCCTGGACACCGCCGCCGAGCTCCTCGAGGGCCGCATGGTCGAGCTCGTCTCGCTCATCGTGCGCGAAGGCGGGCGTACCTATGCCGATGCCGTGGCCGAGGTGCGCGAGGCCGCCGACTTCTGCCGCTATTACGCCCTGCAGGCGAGGACCGTTTTCTCGCCGCACATCCTTCCCGGACCGGCCGGCGAGCGCAACGAGCTGCGCCTGCACGGCCGCGGCGTCTTCGCCTGCATCAGCCCATGGAATTTCCCGCTGGCGATCTTCACCGGCCAGGTGGCGGCCGCCCTTGCCGCCGGCAACACCGTCATCGCCAAGCCGGCCGAGCAGACGCCGCGCACCGGCGCGCGCGCCATCCAGATCCTGCGCGAGGCCGGCATCCCGGCGGCCGCCGTCCACTGCGCGATCGGCGACGGCGAGACCATCGGCGCACCGCTCGTCGCCGATCCACGCATTGCGGGCGTCGCGTTCACCGGCTCCGTGGACACCGCCAAAAAAATCAATGCCGTCTTGGCGGCGCGCGAAGGGCCCATCGTTCCCCTCATCGCGGAGACCGGCGGCGTGAACGCGATGCTGGTCGACTCCTCGGCGTTGCCCGAGCAGGTGATCGACGACTCGGTGATCTCGGCTTTCCAGAGCGCCGGCCAGCGCTGCTCCGCGCAGCGCATCCTGTTCGTCGACGAAGGCGCCGCGCCGCGCATCCTGCAGATCCTCGCCGGAGCGCTCGGCGAGCTGAAGGTCGGCGACCCGCGCGAGCCCGACACCGACGTCGGCCCGATCATCGACGCGCCGGCGCAAGCCGCCCTCGCCCGCCACATCGAGCGCCTGAGGAAGAGCGCCAGGCTGATCGGCGAGGCGCCCGCGCCGGACGCGAAGGGCAACTTCATCGCGCCGATCGCCTTCCAGCTTCCCCTCGAGCACCTGCCGCGCACCGAGGTGTTCGGGCCGGTGCTGCACGTCTGCACGTATCGGCGAAGCGAGCTGCAGAAGGTGCTCGCCTGGCTGCGCGACACCGGCTTCGGCCTCACGCTCGGCATCCACAGCCGCATCCAGAGCTTCGTCGACGAGGTCGTCGCCGGCACGAAAGTCGGCAACACCTACGTGAACCGCAGCATGATCGGCGCAGTGGTCGGCGTGCAGCCGTTCGGCGGCGAAGGCCTCTCCGGCACCGGCCCGAAGGCCGGCGGCCCGCACTACATGCTGCGCTTCGCCACCGAGCGCACGCTCACCGTCAACACCGCCGCGGTGGGCGGCGTGACCGAGCTACTCAGTCAACCCGCGCCCCGGACGCCTTGACGACCGGCGCTCACTTCGCGATTTAGCCGAGCTGGAAACGCTCGAAGCGGTGCAGCGCTTCCTCGATCCGGCGCTTGCGCTGGCGTCGCTCGCGCGCGCTAACCCAGGTCCATTGCTGCACGAGGAGCTTGCGCCGCACGCGATCGGTCTTGAGGTCGAGAACGGCGGCGATCTCGTCGCCGACCAGCACCGGCTGGGCAAAGTAGCCGAGCACGCGCTTCTCCCTTGGAACGTACGCCTCGAAGCGGTGCTCGTAGCCGAAGAAGCGCTTGAGCCGGCGCCGCTGGATGACCAGCGGGTCGAACGGCGACAGGATGTGCACGCGCTCGACCGGCTCGATGGGGGATTCGAGTACCTCGGGCCGGATCCAATGCTGCAACCCCTCGATCTCCATCGGCACGAGCTCACGACGCCGCGTGCGGACCTCGATCAGGCGGCGCATCGCGATCTTGCGCGGGGCGTCGCCGAAGCAGGCCGAGTCGAGGCTGATCACTCCTTGCGAGCGCAGGGCGCGCTCGAGCAGGTACTCGACGGTCTCGCGCTCCGATGCCGGGGCGGGCGGCCGCTGCCAGCCGAAATGCCGGCTGATGAGCGCGTAGGTCTTGAGCATGCCGGTCCGCTGGCTCACGGTGACCAGGCCGCGATAGAACGCGAGCTGCAACGCGCGCTTGGACGGCTTGCGGCTCGCCCAGGCATGGTGCTTCTCCACCAGGACGTCGTCGTCGATGTCGCGGATGGTCAGCGGACCGTGGTTGCGA
>DASSPL010000492.1:0-9547 GCA_035699685.1 Burkholderiales bacterium
ACACGCGCCCAGTCGTTGGCACCGTCGGCGAATTTTCCCTGCAGGAAGTTGTTCACGCCGATGAACACGTCGCCGATGTTGCCGAAGAAGTTGCGCACCCGGTCGCGCATCTCGGCGGGCACGGCCTTCTGGTAGCCGCGCGCCACCGGCTGCGCGACGTTGCGGTCGACCACGTCGTTGAAGCGGTACACCCTGCGGTTGACGCCCTCGAACGGGTCGCGCGGGTCGCCCTCGCCGGTGGTGGCGCAACCGGCCAGCAGGGCGAGCAGGATGACGGCGCAGCGCGTCACTTCGCCGGTTCCTTGGCTTCCGGCTTGCCTTCGGCCGCCTTGTTGAACAGGAACTGGCTGATCAGGTTCTCCAGCACCACCGCCGACTGCGTGAGGCGCAGGCGGTCGCCCTGCTTGAGCATGACGCCGTCGCCGCCGGCCTCCAGGCCGACGTACTGCTCGCCGAGGATGCCCGAGGTGAGGATCTTGGCCGTGGTATCGCGCGGGAACTGGTACTTCGCCTCGAGGTTCAGCGTCACCAGCGCCTCGTAGCTCTCGTTGTCGAAGCGGATGCTGGCGACGCGGCCGACGACCACCCCGGCGCTCTTCACCGGCCCACGCTCCTTCAGGCCGCCGATGTTGGCGAATTTCGCGTGCACCTGGTAGCTGGCGTCGTTCGAGAACGATGCGAGGTTGCCGACTTTCATGGCGAGGAACAACAGTCCCGCGATGCCGACGACCACGAACACGCCGACCCACAGGTCGATGGTGGTTCGATTCATTTTCCCCCCGTAAACATGAGTGCGGTCAGGATGAAGTCAAGGAACAGGATCGCGAGCGAGGACATCACCACGGTGCGCGTGGTGGCGCGCGACACGCCCTCCGCGGTCGGCGGCGCATCATAGCCCTCGAACACCGCAATCCAGGTGACGGCGACGCCGAACACGACGCTCTTGATGACGCCGTTCATGATGTCGTTGCGCACGTCGACGGCGGCCTGCATCTGCGACCAGAAGGCCCCAGCGTCGACGCCGATCAGCTGCACGCCGACGAGATACCCGCCGAAGATGCCCATCGCCGAGAACAGGGCCGCCAGCAGCGGCATCGAGATGACTCCGCCCCAGAAGCGCGGCGCGACGACGCGCGCGATCGGGTCCACCGCCATCATCTCCATCGCGGAGAGCTGCTCGGTGGCCTTCATCAGGCCGATCTCGGCGGTGATCGCTGAGCCGGCGCGGCTCGCGAACAGCAGTCCCGCCACCACGGGGCCGAGCTCGCGCACCAGCGACAGGGCGACCAGGACGCCGAGCGACTCGGAGGCGCCGAAGCGCTGCAGCGTCTCGTAACCCTGCAGGGCGAGCACCATGCCGACGAACAGGCCGGAGACCAAAATGATCACCAGCGACAGCACGCCGGCGAAATAGATTTCGGCGATCGTGAGCCGGAAGCGCCGCAGCGCGGTGCCCGAGTGCAGGATCAGGTAGGCGAGGAAGCGGCTGGCGAAGCCCAGGCGGTTGACGTGCAACGTCACGCCCGCGCCGATGCGCTCGACGCGAGCGCGCAGGTCAGCGACGCGCATCAGACGGCTTGGAGATCGGCCTCGTAGGCCGGCGCCGGATAGTGGAACGGCACCGGACCCTCCGAGGCGCCGTTGACGAACTGGCGCACGAACGGCTCGCCGCTCGAGCGGATCTCGTCCGGGGTGCCCTGCGCGATGACGCGCCCGGCCGCCATGAAATACACGTAGTCGACCACGCCGAGCGCCTCCTGCACGTCGTGCGTGACGATGATCGAGGTCGCGCCGAGCGAGTCGTTGAGGTTGCGGATCAGGCGCGAGATGACGCCGAAGGAGATCGGGTCGAGCCCGGTGAACGGCTCGTCGTACAGGATGAGCTTCGGGTCGAGCGCGATCGAGCGTGCCAGCGCCACGCGCCGCGCCATGCCGCCGGAGAGCTCGGTCGGCGTGAGGTGCGCCGCGCCGCGCAGGCCGACGGCCTGCAGCTTCATCATCACCAGGTCGTTCAGCACCTCGTCGGGCACGTCGGCGTGCTCGCGCAACGGGAAGGCGACGTTCTCGTAGACCGACATGTCGGTGAACAGCGCGCCGAACTGGAACAGCATCCCCATCTTGCGCCGCATGGCGAACAGGCCCGCCGTGTCCAGCTCGCGCGTGGCGTGCCCCAGGACCCGCGCCTCGCCCTTGCTGGGACGCAGGGCTCCCATGATCACGCGCAGCAGCGTCGTCTTGCCGCAGCCGGACTGGCCCATGATGCCAACCACCGAGCCCTTCGGGATCGACAGGTCGATGTCGCGCAGCACCGGGTGCGCCGGGTCGTACGCGAATTCCAGGTTACGGATTTCGACAATGGACGAATTAGCAATGGATTCGGGAGCTTGCTGCACAGCGTAATATTATCGCGCATGGGGGAAGCAGCCGCGAATACCGGGACTGCGGTCACGATCGATCAGCTTGCGAAACGCTACGGCTCGCACGTCGCGCTGGACGGCATAGCGCTTTCGATCGGGCGCGGGGAAGCGTTCGGCCTGGTCGGCGCGAACGGCGCCGGCAAGACCACGCTCATCCGCTGCCTGCTGGACCTGAGCGCGCCGGACGCGGGGCGCATCACCTTGTTCGGCACGGATTCGCGCAACCCGGCGGCGCGCGCGCGATTGTCCTATCTTCCCGAGCGCTTCGTCCCGCCGCACTACCTGACCGGCGAGGAGTTCCTGCGTGCGCTCGCCGCGCTGATGGGCGCCGCCTACGACGCAGCCGGCGCCGAGCGCCTGGCTGCCGAGCTCGAGCTGGACCGCGGGGCGCTGGCGCGACCGGTGCGCACGCTCTCGAAGGGCATGACGCAGAAGCTCGGCCTCGCGGGGTGTCTCCTGCCCGAGCGCGACCTCTATGTGCTCGACGAGCCGATGAGCGGGCTCGACCCCGCGGCGCGCCTCGCCGTCAAGGGAGCGCTCGCGCGGCTCTCGGCCGAGGGCCGCACGCTGCTCTTCACCTCCCACGTGCTGGCCGACGTCGACGAGCTGTGCTCGTCGATCGCGGTGCTCGAGCGCGCGCAGCTGCGTTTTCGCGGCACGCCGCAGGCGTTGCGCAGCCGCTACGGCGAGGCGAGCCTCGAGCGCGCTTTCCTCAGGTGCATCCGCGATGCCGTCGGCGCCTGACAGACCGGCCCTGCTGGTCGTGGACGACGACCCGCTGATCACCGACGCGCTCGCCTTCGCGCTCGGCGCGGATTACCAGGTGTATGCGTGCGAATCGCGTCCGGCGGCGATCGAGCTCCTGCGCCGGCTCGACGCGCCGCCGCCCCTCGCGCTGGTCGATCTCGGGCTGCCGCCCGTGCCGCACGCGCCGGACGAAGGCTTCCAGCTGGTCGCCGACCTGCTGGCGCACTCGCCGCGCATGAAGATCTTCGTCCTGTCCGGGCAGAACGACGCGGCCAATGCGCGCCACGCGCGGGCGCTGGGCGCATGGGAGTTCGTGGCGAAGCCGAGCGACCCGGCGTTCCTCAAGCGGATGCTGTCGCGCGCGCTCGAGGCGCCGGCGGGCGAAGACGCCGACCTGGTCGGCACGAGCGCGGCGCTCACCAAGCTGAAGAGCCAGATCGCCCAGTTCGCCGCCTCGCCCTACCCGGTGCTGATCGAGGGTGAATCGGGCAGCGGCAAGGAAGTGGCCGCCCGCAGCCTGCACCGGTTGTCTTCCCGCTCGGACAAGCCGTATCTGACGCTGAACTGCGCGGCGATCGCGCCTACGCTCGTCGAGCCCACGCTTTTTGGCTATGTGAAGGGCGCCTTCACCGGAGCGACCACCAACAAGTCCGGCTACTTCGAGGATGCGCAGGACGGCACGCTGCTGCTCGACGAGATCGGCGAGCTGCCGCTCGAGCTGCAGGCGAAGCTGTTGCGCGTGCTGGAGAACGGCGAGTTCCAGCGGGTGGGAGAGACGCAGACCCGGACCGCGCGCTGCCGCGTCATCGCCGCGACCAACCGCGACCTGCGGCGCGAGGTGAAGAAGGGGGGATTCCGCGCCGACCTCTACCACCGCCTGTCGGTGTTCACGCTGAGCGTGCCGCCGCTGCGCGAGATGGAGGGCGACAAGGTCGCGCTGCTCGAGCATTTCCGCCGCCTCGCCGCGGCGCAGGCCGGCGCGCAGCCCTTCGAGCTCGACCCGCAGGCCGCGGCGCGCTGGCGGCAGTACGATTTCCCGGGCAACGTGCGCGAGCTGCGCAACATCGTCATCCGCCTCTCGACCAAGTACCCGGGGCAGCGGCTGTCGGTGGCCGAGCTCGAGTCCGAGCTCGACCTGGAGACGCCGCCGGCGGGGCCCGGGGCCCAGGGCGCGGCGATCGTCGAGCAGGCGCAGCGCCAGCTCGAGCGCGCCGGCCACTTCAACCTGGACGAGACCCTGAAGGCCTGGGAGGGCGCGTATATCGAGGCGGCGCTGAAGCTCACCCGCGGCAACGTGAGCCAGGCGGCCAAGCTGCTCGGCATCAACCGCACCACGCTCTACAGCCGCATGGAGAAATAGCCCCTGGGCCTCTACCTCGAGCACTTCGGCCTGAACGAGGCGCCGTTCCGCATCACGCCGCACACCGACTTCTTCTACGACGGCGCCGAGCGCGGCGCGACCCTCGACGCGCTCGCCTACGCGGTGATGCACGACGAGGGCATCGTCAAGGTATCGGGCGAGGTCGGCAGCGGCAAGACCATGCTGTGCCGCATGCTGATGGAGCGCTTGCCGGGCGAGGTGGTGACGATCTACCTCGCCACCCCGTCGCTTGCGCGCGACGAGATCCTCCAGGCCATCGCCGACGATCTCGACGTCAAGCTCTCGGACCGGCGCACGGTCGCGCTGCGCGAGCTGCAGGAGCACCTGATCCGGCTCTACGGCGCCGGCCGGCGCGTGGTCATCCTGATCGACGAAGCGCACGTCATGCCCGACGACACGCTGGAGCAGGTGCGCCTGCTGTCGAACCTCGAGTCGAGCCGCCACAAGCTGCTGCAGATCGTGCTCTTCGGCCAGCCCGAGCTCGAGGAAACGCTCGCCAAGCCGAGCCTGCGGCAGCTGCGCGACCGGATCACGCACAGCTTCCGCATGCGCCCGCTGCCCGGCTCGGAAGTGGGCAAGTACCTCGCCTTTCGCATGCGCGCCGCCGGCTATCGCGGCCCCGAGGTCTTCGCCCCTCGCGCGGCGACCCTGATCGCGCGTGCCTCCGGCGGCCTCACGCGCCGCATCAACATCCTCGCCGACAAGTCGCTGCTCGCCGCATTCAGCGAGGGCAGCCACGCGGTGACCGAGCGCCATGTCAGGGCCGCGGTCCAGGACTCGGACTTCGCCGCCGAGCGCCCGCGGCGGTCGTGGCGCCCGGCTGCCCTCGTCGGCGCGGGCCTTGCGCTCGGCGCGCTCCTCACGGCCGGGCTGCACTCGTGGCTGGCCGAGGCACCCGAGCCGCCGAAGCCGCCGCCGCCAATGGCGAAGGCGGCCCCGCCTCCACAGCCGGTCAACGACGAGGAGCTCGAGGCCGCCCTCGATATGGAGGACGAGGCCGAAGCGATCGCGGCCGCCGAGGAAGAAGCGCCCCTGCTGACGCCGGGCCAGCGCAGCCTGTTCGACAGCTATCCGGGCGGCGGCCACAAGCTCCTCGCCGAGCGCCTCGCAGCGACGCGCGAGCTCCTCGAGCAGGCGGACGACCAGGCCTACTCGGTGGAGCTCTTCATCACCGACAACCCCGAGCCCGCGCGCATGGAGCGCTTCCTGCAGCGCGCGCGCGACCTGGTGCCGCTCGCGGATCTCTTCGTCATCCCGATGAGCGGACCCGGCCACCGGCGCCTGCGCATCGTCTACGGCCGATTCGACAGCGAGCAGGAGGCGCAGGCGGCGCGCCGGCGCCTGCCGCCGAAATACCAGGAGGCTTTCCGCACCTGGCCGCGTTCTTTCGCCGAGCTCCGCGGGCAAATGTGAGAACCGGAAAATCCCTGCGCGACAGACCCTTACGCGACTTTCCTGAGACGTCGCCCGTGCTATCCTCCCCGGTTGGGAAGGGAGTCCATGGACCGGGGAAGGGCGCTAGGGGTTCTGTCGGTGTTTCTCGTTGCGGCTTGCGGCCACCCGCCGATCAAGCCGGCCGCGAACCATATCGGAGCTGACGAGCCGCGCGCGCAGGGCGCCATCCCGGCGCCGGTGCAGGTCACGCCGCTGCTGCCCAAGCCGAAGGCCAGCGCGAGACCCGAGACGTACAGCGTGGTGGTCAACAACGTGCGCGTGCAGGAGCTCATCTTCGCGCTGGCGCGCGACGCGCGCCTGCAGATCGACATCGATCCCAACCTCACCGGCAGCGTCACGCTGAACGCCATCGACCAGACGCTGCCGCAGCTCCTGAACCGCATCTCGCGCCAGGTCGACATGCGCTACGAGATCGAAGGCGACACGCTGCTGGTCATGCGCGACTCGCCGTTCCTGCGCTCGTACAAGATCGACTACCTCAGCGCCTCGCGCAACGTGAAGATGCAGTCGACGGCGACCACCCAGTTCGGCACCGCGGCGCCCGGCAGCGGCACCACCGGCGCCACCTCGACCATCGACGTCGCGGCGCAGAACAACCTCTGGGAATCGATCGTGCAGAACGTGAAGGAAATCCTGCGCGAGACCGACCGCGTGATCCCGGCCGGCGCCGCTCCGGCTGCCGTCCCGGCGCCGCCCGCGCCCGCGCCCGCCGCTCCCGGTGCGCAGCCGCCGATCCCGCCCCAGCCGGTCGCCGCCGCGCCGCAGCCGGGCACGACCTACCAGGAGGCCGCCTCGGTCATCGCCAACCGCGAAAGCGGCATCCTGTTCGTGCGCGCCACCTCCAAGCAGCACGAGCGGGTGCAGGAATTCCTCGACCAGGTGCTCGCCGGCGCGAAGCGCCAGGTGCTGATCGAAGCCACCGTGGCCGAGATCCAGCTGCGCAACGAGTACCAGCGCGGCATCGAATGGAGCCGGCTGCGTGCCCCCGGGCAGTCGGGCGTCTCGGTATCCCAGCCTCCCATCGTGCCGGCGACCTCGGCGACCCCCGGGTTCAACACTTCGCCGTTCTTCATCGGCTTCGTCTCCGCGGGCAGCAACATCAACGTCACACTGAAGCTCCTCGAGCAGTTCGGCGACGTGCGCGTGCTCTCCAGCCCCAAGCTCAGCGTGCTGAACAACCAGACGGCGATCCTGCGCGTCACGCGCGACATCATCTATTTCACGATCACGCCGGCGAGCACCAACGTCGGCGTCACGGGCGGCGGCACCGCGGTGATCAGCCCCTCCTTCACCACCACGCCGAACATCGCCGCCGAGGGCTTCATGATGGCGGTGCTGCCGCAGGTCAGCACCGCCGACGCGATCGTGCTCAACGTCCGCCCGACGATCCGCCGCCGCGTGGACTCGGTGAACGATCCCAACCCGGCGCTGCAGGCGACCGCCGCCAACCCGAACGCCATCCCGAACACCATCCCGGTGTTCGAGACGCGCGAATTCGATTCCATGATGCGCCTGCAGAGCGGCCACGTCGGCGTGCTGGCCGGCCTCATGCAGGAGATCGCCGAGAACACGGATACGTTCATCCCGGGTATCCGCAACATTCCCATCCTGGGAGAGGTCTTTTCCAACAAGAGCCAGCTCAGCCGCAAGTCCGAGCTGGTCATCTTCCTGCGCGCCACGGTGATCCGCGACCCCAGCGTCGACGGCGACTTCCAGCAGTTCCGCACCCAGTTGCCCGGCGAGGACTTCTTCAGCAAGCCGAACCCCGCCAAGCTCGAGCCCGCGCTCGGGCCGGGCGGCAGGCCGATGCGCTGAGGCAGGGGTGCTGAGATGAGCCTGCTGCTCGAGGCGCTGAAGAAGGCCGAAAGGGCGAAAGAGGAAGCGCAACGGCGCGTACGCGAGGAAGGCGGCGAAACGCAGGCCGCGCCCGCCGCCGAGAAGAAGCCGGTCCTCACTCGCGACAAGCTGCCCGACATCTCCGCGCCGCTCGACATCGGCGCCGAGGACCTGACGCCGGCAAGGAAGCCCTCGGCGCCCAAGCCGGAGCTCACCATCGAGCCGCTCGCGCCCGAGCCGAAGCCGCAGGCGAAGCCCGCGCGCCCCGCGGCGAGCGAGCGCGTCGACGAACAGGCGCCGGCGCGCCAGCGCGCGAAGAAGGTGTTCGAGGCGAAGTTCCGCGAGCCCAATCCGCGCCTGCCGTTCTACATCACGCTCGGCATCCTCGGCACCTTCGCCGTCGGCACCGCGGTCTACTTCTGGTACCAGCTGCGCCCGCCGCCGTCCCTCGTCAACCTCAACCCGCCGCGCCAGGCCGAGCAAGCCGCGCCGCCGCCCAGCGCCGAAGTACGGCCTGCGCCCGCGGTTCCGGCCGCGCCTTCGCCCGGTGCGATCGCCGGGCTGCCCGCCGCGGCGAGCGCCGCACCGCCGCCCTCGCCAAGCCCCGCGCCGGCGGCCGCGGCGCCGAAGCCCGTGGCTGAAAAAGCCGTCGAGACCCCGCGCCTGCAGCCGCGCATTCCCGTCGCGCAGCCGGCGCCGCCCACGACCTTCGCGCGCAGCGCGCCGCAGGTGCATCCGCGCGTCGAGGCGGGCTACGCCGCCTACCTCGCCGGCGACCTGGCCACCGCGCGCGCCGAGTACCAGGAGGCGCTGCGCGCCGAGCCTTCCAGCCGCGACGCGCTGCTCGGCATGGCGGCGCTCGAGGTGCGGGCCGGCCGCTACGAGTCGGCCGAGAATCTCTACCTGCGCGTGCTGCAGGCGGATCCGCGCGACGCGCAGGCCCACGCGGCGCTCTTCTCGCTGCGCGCCGGGCGCGCCGACCCGGTGGTCACCGAGAGCCGCGTGAAGACCCTGCTCGCCGCCGAGCCGTCCGCCCATGCGCTCAACTTCACCCTGGGCAACCAGCTCGCCAGCCAGAACCGCTGGGCCGAGGCGCAGCAGGAATACTTCAAGGCCTACGCCGCCGAGCCCGACAATGCCGACTTCGCCTTCAACCTCGCCGTGAGCCTCGACCATCTGCGCCAGAACCGCCAGGCCCTCGAGTACTACCAGCGCGCCATCACGCTCGCCGACCGGCGCGGCGCGAGCTTCGACCTGAACGCCGCGCGCCAGCGCGCCAGCGAGCTTTCCCGGTGAACTCCCCCAGCAACCCGCAGGCGAAGCGCCACCTCGGCCAGATCCTGATCGACCAGGGCATCCTCACCGAGGACCAGCTGAGGATCGCGCTGCTCGAGCAGACCAAGCAGCACGTCCCGGTCGGGCGCCTCCTGGTGCAGCTCGGCTTCGTGTCGGAAGCGACCCTGCGCGACGCGCTGTCCGAGAAGCTCGGCCTGCAGGCGGTGGACCTGGGCCGCATCATCGTCGACCCGGCGGCGCTGAAGCTCGTGTCGCGCGACATGGCGCGGCGCTACCGCATCTTCCCGGTGGCCCTCGACCGGCAGCAGAAGAAGTTCATCGTCGCGCTCGCCGACACCAACAACATCGTCGCCCTCGACCAGCTGCGCGCGCACACCAAGGGCGACTTCGAGATCGAGCTGCGCATCGCCGGCGA
>DASSPL010000493.1:0-4133 GCA_035699685.1 Burkholderiales bacterium
CTGCGGCCGCCAGTCTTCCAGGCTGCAGGCGAAGCCGTGGACGAAGAGAAGCGGCGGGGCGCCTTGCCCCGCCTTGACGAAGTGCATCGCCTACTCGACTTCGGCGTGCGGCTTGTGCGCGGCCACCAGCTTCTGCTGCAGCTGCGGCGGCGCCGGCTCGTAGTGGCTGAACTCCAGGTTGTACGTGCCGTGTCCGGCCGTGAGGGCCTTCAAGCGTGCCGGAAACTGCTCGAGCTCGGACAGCGGCGCCTGCGCCGTTATCTGCACGATGCCCGGCCGCGGCGTGTCGGAACCCTTGATGTGCCCGCGGTGGCCGGAGAGCTCGCCGGCGATGTCGCCCATCTTCTCGTCAGGCGCGGTGATGTCCACGTTGACGATCGGCTCGAGCACGATCGGCCGCGCCTTGGCGAGCGCATCGAGGAACGCCTTGCGCCCCGCGGACATGAAGGCCACGTCCTTCGAGTCCACCGGATGGCTCTTGCCGTCGTACACGGTGACGCGCACGTCCTGCAGCGGATAGCCGGCGACGAAGCCGGTCTCCAGGACGTTGCGCACGCCCTTCTCGACCGACGGGATGAACTGGTTGGGAATCGCGCCGCCCTTGACGGCATCGACGAACTCGAAGCCCTTGCCGCGCGGCAGCGGCTCGATGCGCAGGAACACCTCGCCGAACTGGCCGGCGCCGCCGGTCTGCTTCTTGTGCCGGCTGTGCCCTTCGGCCTTCGCGGCGATCGTCTCGCGGAACGGGATCGACGGCGGGCGCGTGTCGAGCTCCATCTTGTACTGGGTCGACATCTTCTCCAGCACCGTGCGCAGGTGCATCTCGCCCAGGCCGCGCATCACCGTCTCGTTCGCTTGCGAGTTGTGCTCGAGCCTGAAGCACGGATCCTCCGCCATGATCTTGTGCAGGACGTCCGACACCTTCTGCTCGTCGCCGCGCTTCTTCGGCGTCACCGCCAGGCCGAACACCGAGGTGGGCAGCTCGAGCGGCTTGGCATGCACGTGCGCGTCTTCCACCGAGTCGTGCAGGATGTGGTCGAACTTGATCTCGTCCACCTTGGCGATGGCGCAGATGTCGCCCGGAATGGCTTCGCTTACTTCCGTCTGGTGCTTGCCGCGCAGCATGTAGAGGTGCCCGGGCTTGATCGGCTTGCGGCCTTCGCCGATGTAGAGCTGCATGCCGGCCGTCAGGCGCCCCTGGTGGATGCGGAACACCGCGAGCCGGCCGATGTAGGGATCGATCTCGATCTTGAACACGTGGGCGAGCACGTGCTTGCCCGGGTCGGGAACGGGGGTCAGCGGCTTGGCTTCGCCGCCTGCGACGGGCACCGTCTCGTAAGCAGGCGGATTGCCTTCCGTGGGATTGGGCAGCAGCTGGACAATGACGTCGAGCAGCTCGGCGACGCCGGCCCCAGTCCTGGCCGAGGTGAACACCACCGGAATCAGGTGGCCTTCGCGCAGCGCGCGCTCGAGCGGCTCGTGCAGCTCCTCCGGCGTGACCTCGCCCTTCTCGAGGTACTTCTCCATCAGCTTCTCGTCGACCTCGACCACCTGGTCGATCAGGCGACGGTGCGCTTCCTCCACCGACGAGAAGTCGGCGTCGCCGGAGGGCGCGAAGAAGCAGTCGGATACCTTGCTGCGCCCGGCGGCCGGCAGGTTGAGCGGCAGGCATTCCTTGCCAAACGCCTGCTGGATGCGCTCGAGCAGCTGCTCGAGATCGACGTTGTCGGCGTCGATCTTGTTGACGATGACGATGCGGTCGAGGTTGCGCTTCTGCGCCCACTGCATGAAGCGGCCGGTCATCATCTCGATGCCGTTCTGCGCATTGATCACGATCGCCGCGGTCTCCACCGCCGCCAGCGCGGGCAGGGAGTGGCCGAGGAAATCCGGGTAGCCGGGGGTGTCGAGCAGATGCACCCTGACTTCGTCGCCGTTCTCCTTCACCGCAAAGGTGGCGACGGAGAGCTTGAGGGAATGCTGCAGCTGCTTTTCCAGCGGGGTGTAATCGCACGCGGTGGTGCCGCGCTCGACGCTGCCGCCGGCGGGAATGGCTCCCGCTTTCGCGAGCAGCGCCTCAGCCAGGCTGGTCTTGCCGCTGCCCGCCTGGCCGACGAGCGCAAGGGTCCTGATACGCTTGATGGAGTTCGCCACGGGCCTTCCTCCTCGCCTTCTTTATAGCGCAAGGGAACGGCACCGGAAAAGCGCGACGCGAAAGATAAACGCCAGGCCGGAGGGGCCCTGCGGCGGCCGGCCTGGCGTTCGAAGCTGGAAAAAACTCCAACTCAGCAGACCTGCGGGCAATCCTCCGCCTGCTGCGCCTGCGACGCCGCGAAGGACTCGGACTTGCCCTTGTCCTGCTTGGCGATGGCGACGGCCGCGCCGACGGCGACGGCGCCGGCAATGATGTACTTCGCTTCCAGCCCGGCGATGCCGGCTTCCAGGAGCTTGAAGGTGCGGTAGTCGACCTTGACCGCCTGGTAGGGCTTCAGGCCCTGGAACTGCAGCCCGAAGTTCATCTCCTGCTCCTTGCGCGTCGCGCCGTCGAGCGGGATCGAGACGTAAAAGCTGGTCATCGGCGAGCGCAGCTCACCGAAGGACTGCGAAGACGCGGGTGCTGCGAACAGCGCCGCCGCCGCGGCGGCAACGCCAACTGCCACATGCTTCATTCCCATCGAGTGCCCCTCCTTGTGAAGGCGGGGGCATAGTGCCGTCAGCGCGCCGGGCGCTCTATCGGCGCACGCCGTGCGGCGCTGGTCCGCTGGGACTGTCGCCCGGCGACAGCGTTACTTCTTGGCGTCGGGCTTTTTCTCGAGCAGCTCGGCGCGTGGCTTGAGCGTGTCCTCGAGCTTGGACTTCGGGATGAGCAGCACGTAGTCCGACAGGACCTTCTCGCGCGGCATGCGGTCCTTCAGCTTCTTGATCCGTTCGTCGCTGTCCGCGCCCGCCACCGTGCCGCTGGAGCTAAAGCGCACGAAATGGCTGTCACCTTCCAGGCGGCCGACGCGGATCTCGTAGGCCAGGCCGTCGAGGGTGGTGGCGTTGAGCACGGTGGGCTTGTCGAGGCCCGTGTCCTTCGCGTCTTCAGCCGCGACGTCGGCGAGCTCGAGCAGGCTGAGCGAATAGGTCGCCGAGTTGATGCGGCCGACGTCGATCTTCTCGCCCGGCTTGAGCGGCGCGAGCTTCCATTCGGCGTTGTCCGCCTCGCGCTCCACGCGCCAGGACTCGCCGGCGGGCGTGCGCACCTCGAGCGTCTTCACTTTCTCGACCTGGAACGAGCTGCGGTCGATCCAGTCGGCGGACCTCGCCGTCGCCTGCGTCAGCGGGTCGGAGATGATGTACACGGTCTGCGCCTCGCCCGGCAGCGCGACGAAGCGGCCGTCGCCCGGCGCCTTTTCCGGGTTGTCGACCTCGCGCTTGAAGTACTTCTTGCCGAGGATGAGCTTCGACAGCGGCTTGCCGTCCGCGCCGTTGAATTCGACCTGGGTATCGAGGTTCAGCCGCGCGCGGTCCTTTTCACCGACCGGCTCGCTCTGCCCGACCTTAAGCGACAGCGTCTTCAGGACGAAGTCGCGCACCTTCGAGACGTCCGCCGGGAAGCCGCGGCGCTCGGCGATCACCCAGCCGTCGTCCTTGCGCTGCAAAGTCAGCGTCGCTTTGGGCTCGACGATCCGGATCGAGGCGATGTCGGCCGCCTTCAGGTCCTTCACCAGCGGCTTGCCCAGCGCCGAGACGTTGTCCGGGCGCCGCGCGCGATCCTGGTAATGGAAGAGCAGCGCGCCGCCGCCCAGCACGGCGAGCAGCACGACCAGCGCGATGGCAATGCGCGCGTTCATGCCGTGCGCCGGCGGCGGATGATCGCGATCATCACGCCGGCGAGGGCGACGAGGATCGGCATCAGCGCGATGTTCACCACCTTGGTCCAGAAGACCAGGCTCTCGGCGTCCTGGCGCAGGTTCTTGCGCACCTCCTTCAGCTCGAGCCGCGTCTCGGCAACGCGCTTGCGGAAGCGATCGAGCTCGGCCTGCTGCTCGGGGGTCATGATCTGGCCACCCTTGCCGGCAGCTCCTTGCGCCTTCTGCAGCTCCTGCAGCTTGGCGTTGGTCTTCTGCAGCTCGTCCTCCAGCGCCTGGATC
>DASSPL010000494.1:0-4429 GCA_035699685.1 Burkholderiales bacterium
GGCGGCTCGGGCGACTTCCTCACGCGGCTCGCCGCCGACGAGCTCGGCAAGGACCTCGGCGTGGCGGTGGTGGTGGAGAACAAGCCGGGCGCCGGCGGCAACATCGCGCACGAGTTCGTCGCGCGCTCGCCGAACGACGGCTACACGGTCCTGAACGCCACGCACATGGCGATCAACCGCGCGCTCTACAAGTCGCTCACCTACGATCCGGACAAGGACTTCGCCGCGGTCACCAAGCTCGCCACCGGGCCGACGCTGATCTGCGTCAACAACAGCGTGCCGATCAAGGACCTGAAGGAGCTGATCGCGTACGCCAAGGCTAATCCCGGCAAGCTGTTCCACGCCGCCGCCGGCTACGGCTCGGCGCCGCACCTGGCCTCCGTGCTGTTCGAATCGGTGGCCGGCATCAAGTTCACGCACGTGCAGTTCAAGGGCGGCGGACCCGCGACGCAATCGCTTCTCGCCGGCGACACGCAGGTGAACTTCGCCACCGCGCCGACGGTGATGGGGTTCGTGCGGGCGAACCGGCTTCGCGCACTCGCGGTCAGTTCCGCAAAAGCTTCCCCAGCGGTGCCGGGCATCCCAGGCTCCGAGGAGGCAGGCCTGCCCGGCTACGACTTCACTTTCTGGTTCGGGCTCTTCGTCCCCGCCGGCACGCCGCCGGCGGCGATCCAGCGCCTGCACGGCGCGATGGCCAAGGGCCTCGCCAAGCAGGAGGTGCGCGACAAGATCGCCCTCCAGGGCATGGACGCCACGCCGTCGGCGACGCCCGCGGCCTTCGAGGCCGACGTGAAGAAGGAAACGCCCTACTGGGAGAAGCTGGTGCGCGACTCGGGAGCCAAGGTCGAATAGATGGGCGGCCTGCCGCCGGTCACGCAGTGGCTGCTGATCGCGAACGTCGCTGTGTTTCTGCTGCAGGGCGCCGGGGTGGTGGACCTCGACTGGTTCGCGCTCTGGCCGCCGGGCACGATGGAGTCGCGCTTCGGGCCGTGGCAGCTCGTCACCTACAGCTTCCTGCACGGCGGGCTCGCGCACATCTTCTTCAACATGTTCGCGCTGTACATGTTCGGCGGCGAGATCGAGCGCCTCTTCGGCTCGCGCTTCTTCGCGCTGTATTACCTCGCCTCGGTGATCACCGCGGCGATCACGCACCTGGTGGTCAACTCCTGGATGGGCGCCGCGCCCGCACCGATGGTCGGCGCCTCGGGCGGCATCTACGGCCTGCTGCTCGCCTTCGGCGTCTACTTCCCGCACCGGCGGGTGATGCTGCTCTTCCCGCCGATCCCGATGCCGGCGCGCGTCTTCGTCTTCGGCTTCGCCGCGCTCGAGCTTCTCCTCGGCATCACCCAGACCGCCGCCGGCGTCGCGCACTTCGCCCACCTCGGCGGCATGCTCGGCGGCTTCCTCATGATCCAGTACCGCCGCGGCAAGCTCCGCTTCTAATTCCGTACGACGTACGTAATTTTCATGACAGGAAAAACGAAAGACCTGCGAATGAATGAACCTTTCAACTTAATTACGTACGTCGTACGGAATTCGGCATGAAGGTCATTGCGCTGGAAGAGCACTACCTCGACCCCGAGGTTGGCAAGCATTTCAAGGAAGGCGGGCCGGAGACGCGCGCGCCGGCATTGCGCGAGAGGCTGCTCGACGTCGGCGAGCTGCGCATCAAGGAGATGGACGAGGCCGGCATCGACCTGCAGGTGCTGTCGCACACCGCGCCGGCGACGCAGCGCCTCGACGCGGAGACCGGCCCCAAGGTCGCCCGCGCCGCGAACGACAGGCTGGCTGAAACCGTAAAAGCGTCCAACGGCCGCTTCGCCGCCTTCGCCTCGCTGCCGACGGCGAATCCGACGGCCGCGGCCGACGAGCTCGAGCGGGCGGTGACGAAGCTCGGCTTCAAGGGCGCGATGGTGCACGGGCTGACCGAGGTCGAGGGCAAGCGCCTGTTCCTCGACGACAGGCGGTTCTGGCCGATCTTCGAGCGCGCGCAGGCGCTCGATGTGCCGCTCTACATGCACCCGGCGATCCCGCACCCGGCGGTGGTCGAGGCGTACTACAAGGACTACGTCGAGCAGTTCCCGAGCATCGTCAACGCCGCCTGGGGCTTCACCGTCGAGACCGCGACGCAGGGAATCCGGCTGGTGCTCTCCGGCGTGTTCGAGAAGTACCCGGGCCTCAAGATCATCCTCGGCCACCTGGGCGAGGGCCTGCCGTTCCTCCTCTGGCGCATCGACATGACGCTCGGCCGCCAGGGCAACCGCGCGACGCCGTTCCGCGAGACCTTCCGCCAGCATTTCTGGGTCACCACCAGCGGCAACTTTTCCACCGCCGCGCTCCTCTGCAGCGTGATGGAGATGGGCGCCGACCGGGTGCTGTTTTCCGTGGACTATCCGTACGTTCCGAATCCGCCGGGCGTGCGCTGGATGGAGCATGTGCCGCTCGCCACCGCCGACCGCGAGAAAATCCTTGCCGGAAATGCAAGGAAACTCCTGAAGCTGTAAGGACTTTCCCAGCGGCATGTAAGTTGCAAGCCGAAGGGGCATGCTGCCCCGCCCGCTTGCAGCCTTGGCGCTGGCCTGCCTGATCTCCTCCGCGCAGGCGCAGATTGTCGATCCCAACCTGCAAAGTTTGCTTTCCGCGCTCACCACCGGGGGCGAGGTCACGCTGGTTACGCCGCTGCGCAGCGGTCAGCTGCAGGTGACGAGCTTCCAGGCCGGCGGACGGCTGTCGGCGCCCGACGCCGTGATGGTGGTCGAGCGCGCGCGCACGCAGCTGCAGGCGCTGGGCGAGCCGCAGCCCACCGCCGAGCAGATCGCGCGCATGCTGGCCGGCGGGCCGATCGAGATTCCCAGCGGCCGCATCCATGCCGCGGGGATGCTGCCCGGCGCGGGCCGGCCGGCAGCCATCCGCAGCCAGGTCGTCGCCGCCGGAACGCCCATTCCCTCGGCAAGCACCGCGCCGTCCGCGGCCGCCGGCGGTTCCGCCGCGGCCGGCGGTTCCGCGCCCGCCACCCCGCCCGCGGCGCGCGAGCTCGCGCTGCAGCAGCTCGCGGCGCTCGGCATTCTCAATCCGTCGGAAGAGCAGATCCGCACCGCGCTGGCGGGCGGACCGATCATGACCCTCAACGGGGTCTATGAGCTCCCCGGCATTCTCCCAAGGCAACCATGAAAAAAGTCCTGCTGGCCATCACAACCCTCGTAGTCATGGGGACCGCGCATGCGCAGACCACGCAGCTGCAGACCGGCGTGCCGCCGGCGCTGGAAGTGCAGCGCCTCGCGCCGCAGCTCGTGCTCTTCGCCGGCGGCGACGTGAACTTCACCAACCTGGTGAACGGCCTCGCCTTCGGCGTGCCGGTGACGCTCACCACGCCGCTGCAGACCGGCCTGACCGAGATCGTCACCTTCACGCCGGCCGGCGCGATGACGCCGCTCGCCATCGCGCAGATGCTGGAGTCCGCGCGGCAGACGCTGATCTCGCGCGGCGTCGCCGTCCCCACCGCGCAGCAGCTGGCCATCGTGCTCGCCGGCGGCACGCTGACCACCGCGACCGGCACGACCCAGGTGACGCCGCTCATCACCACGCCGGCCACGCTCAATACCGCGGCCACGAACAGCTCGCCGTCGCTGCTCGGCTCGGGAACCACGCTGCGCAACACGAGCGACAGCCCGCTGTCGCGCGGCATCTCCGATACGCCGGCGACGTTCGCGAACAGCCAGGCTGCGCCGCCGGCGCCGCTCGCCACCCCGGCGCCGGCTACGACGGCGCCGCTTGGCGCCGCCACCCCGACGAACACGCTCACGACCGCCACGCCGCCCGCGAGCGGCGCGATCGGCGGCACAAGGCTTCTCGGCGCACGGTAAGACATGGGCAGCGTGCTCTACCTCGATCGCGGCATGCGCCGCAAGGACCCCGCGAAGGAGAAGCCGGCCTTGCGCGAGGCCGGCGGCGGCCCGGCGCTGCTGCGCCCGGGGCACAACGTGTGGACCCTGGCGCGCGCCGAGCGGGTGTCCTTCCTCGTCGACGCGTGCGACTACTTCCGCGCGTTCCACGAGGCCGCGCTGCGCGCCAAGCGCTCGATCGTCATCCTCGGCTGGGACTTCAACAGCCAGACGCAGCTGCACTTCGACGCCGTGGCTCCCGGCGGGCCGCCGGCGCTGCTCGGCGAGTTCCTGAACTACCTGGTGCACCGCCGCCACTCGCTGCACGTGCACGTGCTGAACTGGGACTACCCGATGGTGTTCGGCACCGACCGCGAGTTCCCGCCGCTGTACGGCTTCGGCTGGACGCCGGCGCGGCGCGTGCACCTGCGCTACGACGACACGCACCCGGTCGCGGGCTCGCACCACCAGAAGATCGTGGTGATCGACGACTCGGTCGCCTTCATCGGCGGCATCGACCTCACGGTGCGCCGCTGGGACTGCCCCGA
>DASSPL010000495.1:0-6796 GCA_035699685.1 Burkholderiales bacterium
CCCTCGGCGAGGTAGGGCGGCCCGAAGACCGCGTAGAAAGGATTGCCGTGGCTCGAGATCACGGCATTCTGGCCAGCGGGCGGTGTCGTGGCGAGGAGCTTGCGCAGCGGGTCGTAGCGCGCCGGGTCATCGGTGCGCACCGGGCCGCCGCGCACGTCGTGGGTGGCCTGTGCGCTTCCGAACGCCAGCCGGGCCGTCTCCATCGTGCGGCAGAACGGGCTGGCATGGACCGGGCCGATGGGAATGCCCAGGCGCTTGACGTGCTCGCCGAGCATGCGGGCCTCGGCGCGTCCCTTGTCGGTGAGGTTGCGCTGCGTCGCGCAGTCCTCGTAGCTCGTCATGCGCGAATCGTTCCGGGTGAAGTCGGTCGATGCGTGGCGCAGGTAGAGCACGTAGCCGCCTTGCCGCAGCTGCGGCACGATCGAGGCGTCGGGCTGGGCCCAGGCCAGCGAGGCGAGCAGCGCGAGGCAGACGCTCCACTTCATTCCTTGTAGCCTAGCGGAAATGGGGAGAACGCTGGCAGGCATCGCGGTGGCGGCGCTGTGTGCGCCGCTTTGTACACACGTTGCGGCGCAGGACGATGCCGTGGTGGTGACGGCCACGCGCGCGCCGCAGCCGGCGCTCGAGATCCCGGCTTCGATCGACCGCATCTACGGCGACGAGATCCGCGAGGACCGCGCGCAGGTGAACCTGTCCGAGAGCCTCGGCCGCGTGCCGGGCATCGCGGTGCAGAACCGGCAGAACTACGCGCAGGACCTGCAGATCCAGTCGCGCGGCTTCGGCGCGCGCTCGACCTTCGGCGTGCGCGGCATCCGCCTCATCGCCGACGGCATCCCGGCGACGATGCCCGACGGGCAGGGACAGGCGGCGACGTTCTCGCTCAGCTCGGCCGAGCGCATCGAGGTGCTGCGCGGGCCTTTCTCCGCCCTGTATGGCAACTCCGCCGGCGGCGTCATCGCCGTCGAGACGGCCGACGGGCCGCAGGTGCCGACCGCGGAGGCGAGCCTGCTCCTCGGCAGCTTCGCCACCTGGCGGACGGGACTCAAGTTCGGCGCGCCGCGCGGCATCGTCGACGTGTCGCGCTTCAAGACCGACGGCTATCGCGAGCACAGCGCGGCGGTGCGCGACCACCTGAACGCCAAGCTCAAGCTCGGCTCGCTCACGCTGGTCGCGAACAGCCTGCGCCAGCCGGACACCGAGGATCCCCTCGGGCTTACGCGCGCCCAGATGGAGCAGGACCCGCGGCAGGCGACGCCCGAGGCGCTCACCTTCGACACGAAGAAGAGCGTGTCGCAGGACCAGGTCGGCGCCACGTGGCGGCGGGCAGCCGGCGCCGGGCGCCTGGAGGTCATGGGCTACGTCGGCCAGCGCACCGTCGAGCAGTTCCTCGCCATCCCGGTCGGCACGCAAAGCGCGGCGACGCATTCGGGCGGCGTGATCGATCTCGACCGGAACTACGGCGGCGGCGCGCTGCGCTGGTCCGGCGACGTCGGCGCGGTGCGCCTGTCCGCCGGCATCGAGTACGACGCGATGTACGAGCGGCGCAGGGGCTTCATCAACAATAACGGCGCGATCGGCGCGCTCAAGCGCGACGAGGACAACAGCGTCGCCAGCGCCGACGTGTACACCCAGGCCGAGTGGAGGTTCGCCGAGCGCTGGGCGCTGCACGGCGGGGCGCGGGCGAGCCGGGTCGCGTTCCGCTCCGAGGATTACTACACCGCCGCGAACGCGGACGACAGCGGCGGCCGGGTGTACAAGGCCGTCACGCCGGTCGCCGGGCTGCTCTACAAGGTGAACCCCAGGACCAGCATCTACGGCAACGTCGGCCGCGGCTTCGAGACGCCGACCTTTCTCGAGCTCGCCTACCGCTCGAGCGGCAGCGGCCTCAACTTCGACCTCAACGCGAGCCGCAGCCGCCACCTGGAGCTGGGCGTGAAGACCGTGCTGCCGCAGCGCGCGCGGCTCAGCGCCGCGGTATACGACATCGACACGTCGAACGAGATCGTCGTCGAGCGCAACCAGGGCGGGCGGGCCACGTTCAAGAACGTCGGCCACACCGACCGCCGCGGCCTGGAGCTCGGCGCCGAGACGCTGCTGCCCGGGCGCTGGAACGTCCGCGCCGCCTACACCCACCTGCAGGCCACGTTTCGCGAGGGCTTCGACACGGTGATCGGGGTGTTCCCCAACAACGCGCCGGTGCGGGTACCGGCCGGGGCGCGCCTGCCCGGAGTGCCCAGGAACCAGCTTTTCGGCGAGCTGCGCTACAGGCAGGCGCCTTTCCACGCCGTGCTCGAAACGCTGTACCGCTCGCGCGCGGCGGTGAACGACCCGAACACCGACTACGCCGGGGCCTCCACCGTCTGGAACGCGGCGGCCGGGCTGGTGCAGGAGCGGGGCCGCTGGCGGTTCACGGAGTTCGTCAGGCTGGACAACCTGACCGACCGGAACTACGCCGGCTCGGTGATCGTCAACGAGGCCAATTTCCGCTACTTCGAGCCCGCGCCGCGCCGCAGCGCGAGCCTTGGCTTGCAGGGGGCACTTCAGTTCTAATAGCAATCCCACGGAGGAGACACCATGCAACTCAAGCTCGTCGCAACGGCCGTAGCGGCCGCGGTAACCTCATTTCCCTTTGGCGCGGCGATGTCGCAGCAGAAGCCGCCGCCGGCGTGGCACCAGGGCAAGCCGCCCGCCATGGCCGAGTCGAAGCTCGCGCCGCACCCGGGCAAGATGACCGAGACGCCGGCCTCCGAGATCCCGGTCGACAAGCTCAAGCTGCCGCGCGGCTTCAAGGCCGAGATCTGGGCGAGCGGGCTGCCCGGCGGCCGGGCGATGGCGCTGTCGGAAGACGGCAAGAAGGTCTACGTCGGCACGCGCGCCATCGGCCGCGTCTACGAGGTGAGCGACGACGGCTCGAAGCGCACGGTGCGCACGGTGGTCGACAAGCTCACGCAGCCGGCCGGCGTCGCCTTCAAGGACGGCGCGCTCTACGTCTTCGCCATCGACAAGGTGCTCAAGTACAACGGCATCGCCTCGAACCCGAACGCGCAGGCCGAGGACCTCACCGCCAAGTTCGAGCTGCCGAAGGAGCAACACCACAACTGGAAGTACGTCGCGTTCGGGCCCGACGGCAAGCTCTACGTCCCGTTCGGCGCGCCGTGCAACATCTGCGAGCTGCCGACCCCGGAGTACGCGCAGATCCGCCGCTACAACGCCGACGGCTCGGGCAAGGAAGTCATCGCCACCGGCGTGCGCAACTCGGTCGGCTTCGACTGGCATCCGAAGACGAAGGAGCTGTACTTCACCGACCACGGCCGCGACTGGGCCGGCGACAAGGGCTTCGAGGACGAGCTGAACCGGGTCGCCAAGCCGGGCGCGAACTACGGCTTCCCGTACTGCCACAACAACGGCACGCCCGATCCCGACGTGAAGAAGGACAAGGCCTGCGACGGCGTCACCAAGCCGGTGGCGCTGATGGGCGCGCACACCGCGGTGATGGGCATCAAGTTCTACACCGGCAAGATGTTCCCGAAGGACTACCAGGGCAAGGCGTTCATCGTGCGCAAGGGCTCGTGGAACCGCGAGAAGCCGAACGGCTTCGACGTGGTGGTGGCGAGCATCGGCGACGACGGCAAGACGAGCTACAAGCCGTTCCTCACCGGCTTCAACGAGGACAAGAACAGCTACAAGTTCTGGGGCCGGCCGGCGTACGTCGCGCAGATGCCCGACGGCGCGCTGCTGGTATCGGATGAGCAGCTCGGCGCCATCTACCGCATCAGCTACGAGCGTCCCGCTGGGAACAAGGCAGGCGGCGACAAGAAATAGTGTTTCTTCGCAACGCAGGGCGATGGGCCTGGCTCATCGCCCTTTTTATTTCTGCCGCGTCGGCGCAGGAGCGCATTCAGCTCTGCGCCGCCTGCCATGGCGATGGCGGCAACTCGGTGAATCCGGAGGTGCCGTCGATCGCCGGGCAGCCGAAGCTCTTCATCGAGAACCAGCTGGTCATTTTCCGCGAAGAGCTGAGGCGCTCTGACCAGATGCTGCCGGTGGTCAAGGGGTTGAAGGACGCGGACATCGTCAAGCTCGCCGAGCACTTCTCGAAGCTGCCGGCGAAATCGATGGAGAGCGCGCCGGCGGATCCGGCGCTGGTGCGGCAGGCGCAGGCGAAGGCGAAGGAGCTGCGCTGCGGCATCTGCCACCTGTCGGACTACAGCGGGCAGAACCAGGTGCCGCGCCTCGCCGCGCAGCGCGAGCTGTACCTTGAGCGCGAGATGCGCGCCTACCGCGACGGCAAGAGGAGCGGCGGCGACACCATCATGGCCGCCGCGCTCTACGGCGTCTCAGACGCCGACATCAAGGCGCTGGCTCATTTCCTTTCGCGCGTTTCCCCTCGAGGAGACGCTTCTCCAGCTCCCGCTCGCTCAGCCAGGAAAGGTCCTTCGGCAGCTCCGAAGTGACGAGCTTCTCGACCTCCTTGCCGAGCTCCTTCCTCAGCTGGCCGAGGAACTTGGGCGGCGCGACGAGGTGCAGGCGGTCGTAGCGGTGGGCGGTGCGGGCCTTGTCGAGGTAGTCGCCGATCTGCTTGGCGAAGATCTCGACCGCGTGCTCGGTGGGGGTGGTCTCCTGGCGGTCGCTGCCCGGGCCGCTGGTGCCGCGGAAGCGCGGGTGGCCGTCTTCCATCAGGTCCCGCTCGTGCGCGCGGCCCTCGGGGTTGACGAAGTCCTCGACCTCGGCAAGCCGCGCTTCGCGGTCCATAACTTGCAAGATTCTCGCGCGGCTCGAGTCGGCCGCGATGATCCAGGTGGTCGTCATACCCCCTACGTAGCAGGTTTCTTGCCGAGGAGGACCGAATGCCCCGCATCCTGATGAGCGCTGCGATCGGCGCCGCCGCCATGTATTTCTTCGACCCGCAGGCCGGCCGGCGCCGCCGCGCCCGCACGCGCGACAAGGCCGAGCACGCCGCGCGCAAGCTGCGCCACGCCTACGACGTCACCGCGCGCGATACGCGCCACCGCATGATGGGACTGCAAGCGATGGGCCGGCGCCTGCTGCGCCGCGACGAGGCGGACGACCGGACCCTCGTCGGGCGCGTCCGCTCGGTCCTCGGGCGCTACGTGTCGCACCCGCACGCAGTCGAGGTCGACGCGCACAACGGCGAGGTCTCGCTGAGCGGTCCGATCCTCGCGCACGAGGTGCCGGCGCTATTGAAGGCGGTGAAGGGGGTGATCGGCGTGCAGCGCGTGTCGAACCAGCTTGTCGCGCACAAGGAGCCCGGCAACGTGTCGTCGCTGCAGGGCGGAGTGCCGCGCGTCGGGCAGCGCTTCGAGCTCCTGCAGGCCAACTGGTCCCCCGCGGCAAGGCTTCTCGTCGGAATCCTGGGCGCGGGGCTCCTCATGCGGGGTGGATTCTTCGGCCGGATCGGCGGCGCGGCCCTGCTAGCACGTGCGGCCACCAACCTCGACTTCGCGACCCTCGTCGGGCTGGGCGCGACGGAGGACGGCATCGAGGTGCAGAAAACGATCTGCGTGAACGCCCCGGTCTCCAGGGTGTTCGCGTTCTGGGCCGAGTACGAGAACTTCCCGCGCTTCATGACCAGCGTGCGCGACATCGGCGTGGCCGGCAACCGCTCGCACTGGGTGGTGCGCGGCCCGGCCGGCATCGACATCGAGTGGACCTCCGAGCTGGTGCGCATGGAGCCCGATTCGGTGATCGAGTGGCGCGCGACGCCCGACTCGCAGGTCATGCACGAAGGCGAAGTGCACTTCGAGCCGGCCGGCGACAACGCCACGCGCGTCACCGTGCGGCTTTGCTACGTGCCGCCCGCCGGCGCCGTCGGCCACGCCGTGGCGAGCCTGTTCGGCGCCGACCCGAAGAGCGACATGGACGCCGACCTCATGCGCATGAAGTCGATGATCGAGACCGGGCGGGTGCCGCACGACGCGGCGCAGCCCGCCTGAACTAAGCGGCTTTCGCCTTCGCCGGGCCGGCGCGGCCCATGAGCTCGCGCAGCACGAAGGGCAGGATGCCGCCGTGCATGTAGTAGTCGACCTCGATCGGCGTGTCGATGCGTGACTTCGCGGTGATGGTCTGCTCGGTGCCGTCGGCGCGCCTGATGCGCACCTGGATCTCCTGCTGCGGCTGGATCTCGGCCGGCAGCACGACGTCGATGGTCTCGTCGCCCCGCAGTGCATACCTATCTGGCCCCAGCGACTGCGCGGAATCGGTGCCCATGAACTGCAGGGGCAGCACGCCCATGCCGACCAGGTTGGAGCGGTGGATGCGCTCGAAGCTGCGCGCGACGACCGCCTTCACGCCGAGGAGCTGCGTGCCCTTCGCCGCCCAGTCACGCGAAGAGCCGGTGCCGTATTCCTCGCCGCCGAACACCACCGTCGGGGTGCCGTCGGCGATGTAGCGCATCGCCGCGTCGTACAGCGGCATCTCCTGGCCCTTGTACAGCGTGAAGCCGCCTTCCTTGCCGCCGAGCATCAGGTTCTTGATGCGCACGTTGGCGAAGGTGCCGCGCATCATCACCTCGTGGTTGCCGCGGCGCGCGCCGTAGCTGTTGAAGTCGGCCACCGCGACGTCGTTCTCCTGCAGGTAGATGCCCGCGGGCGAGGTCGGCTTGATCGAGCCGGCCGGCGAGATGTGGTCGGTGGTGACCGAGTCGCCGAGGATCGCCAGCACCTTGGCGCCGGTGACGCTGCCCGGCGTGCCGGGCGTCATGGAGAAGTCCCTGAAGAACGGCGGCTCGGCGATGTAGGTCGACGCCGGCCAGCTGTACACCTGGCCGCTCGGCGCC
>DASSPL010000496.1:0-7873 GCA_035699685.1 Burkholderiales bacterium
TGCTCGATCGTCACGTTGGAATGCGTCACCGCGCCCGGGATGATCTTCTTGCCGGCGGGCAGCTTCGTCCTCGCCAGCACGCGCCATTCATGGTCGTGGCGCGGATTCGCCGCCTCGAAGGAATAGGCGCCGGCATCGATGGTGAAGAAGACATCGAGCACGTCGGCGAGCTGCAGGTCCGAGACGCGCGGCCCGAAGTTGACGCCGTAGCAGGTGTGGTAGCGGATGCGCTCGACCGGCAGCCCGCGCAGCGCGTGGTTGATGTGCGCGACGCGCCCCTGCATCCACTTGCGGTACTGCTCGAGGTCCATGTCCTTGCGCGAGTCCCACGAGCTCACCATGCGCGGATCGTCGATCTGCAGGTACAGCCCGGCCTCCAGGATCGCCTTGTACTCCTCGCGCATCTGCTCGCCGTAGGCCTCGTAGTACTCCTCGTCCGAGGCGTAGTGCTCGTTCGTCATGAACGGCAGCGGCGAGGCCGCCGGCATGAAGCCCTCGCTCGCGCCCGCCTCGGCCATTGCCCGCTTGAGATTGGCAATGTCTCGCTCGAGGAATTTGCGGCCGATGTATTTCACCGGCCCGACGCACACGCGCGGCGCCACGCGCACGGTGTTGGCGAACGGGCTGTGCTCGAGGAAGCCGCGGTAGTAATCGGGGAAGCGAAGCGCGTCGCGCCCTTCGAGGTCCATCGGCCCGACCATGCGCCCCTGCTGCTTCACCGGCTTCGCCTCGAACCCGCCCATGCGCTCGGCGAGGTAGGCGGAGAAGCTCGGCTTGCTCATCTCGCCGTCGGTGACGACGTCGATGCCGGCCTTGACCTGCCTGCGGACGATATCGGTCACCGTCCGGGCGAGCAAGGCCTCGTCCATGGAGTTGGCGCGCAGCGCGTCGAGAATGGGCTGCGGCCTCGGCAGGCTGCCGGTGTGGGTGGTGCGGATGCGGGTCATCGCTTCATATTATGGAAGCAGGTGCTCGGGCTTGACCCCCTGACAAGGGGGTCGTGAGCCGCAGGCGAACGGGGGGTTCTGATTTCTTAAACCCCCCGCTCACTTCGTTCGCTTCCCGCTTGACAGGGGGGCGGCAGAAAAATCAGACAGCTTTGGGCCCGGTTACTCCACCTTCGCCCCGGAGTCCTTCACGACCTTGGCGAACCGGCCGATCTCGGTCTTGATGTGCGCGGCGAACTGGTCGGGCGTGCTGGTGATGATCTGCCCGCCGTCGGCGGTGAGCCGCGCCTGCACATCGGGAAGCTGCAGCAGCTTGACGATCTCGCCATTCAGCCGGTCGACGACCGGGCGTGGCGTGCCGGCGGGCGCGATGACGCCCTGCCACGCCGCGAGCTCGTAGCCCGGCACCCCGGCCTCGGCGAGCGTCGGCACATCCGGCATGACGCTCAGGCGCTGTTTGGTGGTGACGGCGAGCGCGCGGATCTTGCCGCCTTTCACGTAGTTGAGCGCGGTGTTGTCGAACATCATCGCGATCTGGCCGCCCATCAGGTCGGTCAGCGCGGGCGCGCTGCCCTTGTAAGGCACGTGGATGACGTCGATGCCCGTCATGCTCTGGAACATCGCCATGGCGAGGTGCGGAAAGCTGCCGCTGCCGCCCGATGCATAGGCGAGCTGTCCTGGCTTCGACTTCGCCAGCGCGACCAGCTCCTTCACGGAATTCGCCGGCACCGCCGGATTCACGAGGAGCACGAACGGATGCTGGATCACGAGGCTGATGGGCGCGAAGTCCTTCACCGGATCGTAGGGCAGCTTGCTGTAGAGGCTGGCGTTGATGGCGAGCGTGGTGCTCGTGGCCATCAGCAGCGTATGGCCGTCGGGCTCCGCCTTCGCCACGAATTGCGCGCCGACGAGCGTCGCCGCGCCGGGCCGGTTGTCGACCACGACGGGCTGGCCGAGGCTCGCCGACAGCTTCTCGCCGATGGTGCGCGCGATCAGGTCGGTCGCGCCGCCGGCGGCGTAGGGCACCACGAAGCGCACCGGCTTCGTCGGGTATTGCTGTGCTCCGGCCGTTCCCACGAAGAGCGCGGCCGCGACGGCGACGAGTGTCCTGATCATGGTCAGGCGCTCGCGAGCTTCGGTGCCTCGAAGGCGCCGTGCTTCGGCAGGTCGAACAGGCCGGCCGGCAGGCCCTTGACGAATTCCAGCACCTCGTCGAGCTTCACCACGTCGGCGTACTTGGCGTGCATGTCGCACAGGTTGATGGCGTGGCTCGCCTGCGAGCGGTCGAAGCAGCCTTCCTCGACCACGGTGGTCTTGATGTTCGTCGAGAACGCGTCGAGCACCGTGGCGCGCACGCAGCCGCTCGTCGTCGTGCCGGTGAGAAGGATGCTGTCGGCGCCGAGCAGCATCATGTAGCTCATGAGCGGCGTGCCGGCGAAGGCGCTCGGCTTCTGCTTGTAGATGATGATGTCCTGCGGCTGCGGCGCGATCTCGGGCACGATGGTGTCGCCCGACTGGCCCTGCGCCTGCTGGCGCTCGATGGTGCGCTTGTTCTTCCAGGCCCAGCCGCCCGCATCCCAGTTGTCGGCGCGGCGGATGCCGGTGGTGTAGATGACCGGCAGTCCCTTGGCGCGCCCCGCGGTCAGCAGGCGCTTGATCGCCTTGATGCCTTCATACGCTTCCTCGCCGCAGGAATTGCGCCAGCGCTTGATCGACTCGAGGATCGGCTCCGGCCGGTCGCCGCAGAAGTTGTAGTTGACGTCGACGACGAGGATCGCCGGCCGCTTGCCGAAGCCCTGGCGCGAGCCAAAGCCGCCCGCCGCGAACACCTGCTTGTCGCGCTCGGTGAGAAATTTGTTCCAGATGGGTTCGCTCATGGCCTTCATCGCTGAAAAACCGGGGGAGCAACTACTTTATACGATGGCCGGCGCCCCGCTCGTCTGCATGTCGGAACCGCCCGTCACGCGCGCGGCGGCGGCGTCATTGCACTTGCTTACAATGAATCCAAATCACGCCATTCCGCCGCAAGAGCGGAAAAGCGCAAGGGAGCAATGGGGAAGGGGACGACAACACTGTCGAAGTGGTCCGGCGCGCTCGCGCTCGCCATCGTCGCCGCGTGCGGCGGCGGTGGGGGCGGCGGGGGCGGCACGCCGCCCGTTTCGAGTCCGGCGCCGGATCCGCTGGCGCAGTTCACGGGCAGCGTCACGCCATCGGCCTCGGGCCTGTCGGCGAACGGCGCGCGCGCCGTGCCGACCTACGAGTCGATCGGCCTTTACTGGACGCCGCCCTCGAACCCCGGCGGCGCCGGCTGCACGGTCATCTTCCGCGAAGTGGGCGAGGCCTCGTTCCGCCAGGGCCTGAACCTCTGGTACGACTCCGCCACCAACGAGTGCCGCGGCAGCCTGGTGCTGCTCGAGCCCAACACGACCTACGAGGTGCAGCTCGGGCTCGACGGCCAGCTTCCCACCGCCGGCTTCAACGTGAAGACGTGGAAGGAAACCGACCAGCTGCCGATCGCGCAGACCATCACGCTCGCGGCCGGCACGCGCGGCACGCCTCTCGTCATCACGCAGGGCGGCAGCGCCAGCGGCTACGTCGTCTACCAGGCGGACCCCGCCGGCACGACGATCGACGTGCAGAACCTGCACCTGAACAACGTCACCATCTCGGCGCCCTACGTGATCCTGCGCGGCTTCACGCTGAAGGGCGCGCAGATGGATGCGATCAACCTGCTGCACGGCGCGCGCGACGTGGTGATCGAGAAGAACGACATCAGCGGCTGGGGGCGCTACCGCACCACCGGCGCCTGGCAGTACGGCATGGACTACGACGCCGGCGTGCGCTGCGAGAGCGTGCCCTCGCTCGAGCGCGTCACCGTGCAGCGGAACAAAATCCACGACCCGCGCTACGGCGCGAACAGCTGGGACCACGGCCATCCGGCCGGCCCGCAGGCGATGAGCTTCAACTACTGCGGCGGCAACCACGTCATCCGCTGGAACGAGGTCACCAGCTCCGATTACCGGCACTACTACAACGACGGCATCGGCGGCTCGGACAATTACACGCGCACCGGCTTCCCGAACTACGACACCGACATCTACGGCAACCTGGTGCAGGGCGTGATGGACGACGCGCTCGAGATCGAGGGCGGCGACCGCAACGTGCGCGTATGGGGCAACTACATGACCGAGACCGGCACCGGCATCGCCAGCTCGATCGACGCCGTCGGGCCGCTGTACATCTTCCGCAACGTCTACGACCGCAGCCGCAAGCTCTACCTCGCCTCGGCCGACAGCGACGACCGCGGGCCGTTCTTCAAGGCCGGCACCGACACGCGCGTCGGCAACGGCCGGCGCTACGTCTTCCACAACACGTCGCTGCAGGCGGCGAACCCGGGCGGCTCGCACGGCCTGGGCGCCGGCGCGGGCCTCACCGGCACCGGCAGCAACCCGCTGACCAACACCGTCTCGCGCAACAACGTCTACTGGATCTGGAAGACGAACTGGGAGTCGATCGGCACGCGCGGCGGCACGGGCAACGACCTCGACTACGACCTGTACAACGGCCTCATCGTCGGCGTCACCGGCGTCGAGCAGCACGGCACGCGCAGCGCGCCGGTGTTCGCCATCGGCCATGGCGCCGGCATGAGCGGCCTGTACCAGCTCGCGCCCGGCTCCGCCGGCCACGGCACCGGCGCGCGCATCGCCAACTTCAACGACCTCCATGCCAGCCCCGACATGGGCGCGCACCAGTCGGGCACGGCGGCGATGAAGTTCGGCGTGAACGCTACGCGCTAGCCCCTTAGGAGCGCCGCGATCTCATCGGCGGGGCGCGGCGGGCTGACGTAGTAGCCCTGCACCTGGTCGCAGCGCAGCGTGGCGAGGACCTCGGCCTGCTCCTCGGTTTCGACGCCCTCGGCGATCACGGTCAGCCCGAGGGTGCGCGCGAGCGAGAGGATGGTCTGCACCAGCGCCATCGCGTCCTCGTCGTCGAGCATCCGGACGATGAAGGTGCGGTCGATCTTGAGGATCTGCACCGGCAGCCGCGCAAGGTAGGCGAGCGAGGAGTAGCCGGTGCCGAAGTCGTCGATGGCGATGCCGACGCCGAGCTCGCGCAGCCGCTCGAGCTTGCCGATGTTGACCTCGACGTCCTCCATGATGTGGCTCTCGGTGATCTCGAGGTCGATGGCCGCCGGCCCGGCGCCGACCTCCGCGCGCAGCAGCTCGACGAAGTTGCGCTGGCGCACCTGGATCGACGACACGTTCACCGCGACGCGCGGCGCGCGCGCGCCGGCCGCGGCCCACGCCGCCTGGTCGCGCATCGCGCGCCGGATCACCCACATGCCCACCTCGACGATCAGCCCGGTCTCCTCGAGCAGCGGGATGAACTCCATCGGCGCCACCAGGCCCGCGTCGGGGCTGCGCCAGCGGATGAGCGCCTCGACGCCGACGATCCGGCGGCTGTCGAGGTCGAGCTTCGGCTGGTAGTGCAGCACGAACTCCTCGCGCTCCAGCGCGCGGCGCAGCCGGTTCTCGAGCGCCAGCTTCTCGGCGAGGCGCTCCTGCATGGTCGGCGCGAAGAAGAGATAGCGCTCGCCGGCGGCCTTCGCGCTCTTCAGCGCCGACTCGGCGTGCATGAAGAGCGCGTCGGGCGCGGCGCCATGGTCCGGGAAGAGCGCCAGCCCCGCGCGGCCCGAGAGCCGGAACTCGTGCCCGCCGATGGCGAGCGGCGCGCCGAACCAGCGCGCGAGGCGCGCCTCGGCGTCCCGCTCCGCGGCCCCGGCGCCGTCGAAGGCGAACCAGGCCACGGCGAACTGCACGCCGTCGATGCGCGCCACCAGGCCGCCGAAGGCGTTGCGCGACAGGCGGCGCGCCATCTCGCGCAGCAGCTCGTCGCCGGCCTCGCGGCCGAGCGCCTCGTTGATGGTCTTGAAGCGGTCGATGTCGACCACCGCCACCGCGACGCCGGTGCCGTGCCGCGCGGCCACCTCCAGGAAGCGCGCCAGCCGCTCGCGGAAGAGCAGCGCATTGGGCAGTCCGGTGAGCGCGTCGTAGTGCGTGTGCCTGCGCACCTGCGATTGCAGCGTCTGGTGGCGCACGCGCAGCGCTTCGGCGCTCCGCGCGCGCCCGGACAGCGCGGTGACCAGCACCAGCCCGGTGGTCACCACCATGCTGATGAAGGTGAGCAGCATCAGCAGCAGCTCGTTCAGCGCCACCCCGGCGAAAAGCTCGCGGCGCTCGATCACGTACCCGATCGCCACCGCGCACACCACGGCGATGGCGGAGGTCACCTCGCGCTGCCCGAAGCGGAACGCGGCCCACAGGATGAAGGGCAGCGCCACGAAGGTCAGCGAAAAGGGCGCGAAGGCCGACGTGCGGTCGGCGGCGATCGCCGCCACGGTGAACGCGAGAAGCGCGGCGAACGCAGCCGCCTCGAGCTTCCTGCGCGCCGGCCAGGGCGCTCCGGCGGGGGCGGCCCAGCTCAGGATCAACGGCGCGACGACGATCATTCCCGTCGCATCGCCCTGCCACCAGGTCCACCAGATGCGCAGCAGCTCGTCGGGCCCCTGCGTGTGGCCCTGCAGCGCCGCCGCCGCGACCGTCGCGGCGATCGCCGCGCTCAGCGCGCACGCCAGGATGAAGCCGACGACGCCCTCGGCGCGCTCGAAGCGGCCCGGATCGCCGACGTGGCGCCGGATCAGCGCCGCGCCGGCGAGTGCCTCGAGCGTGTTGCCGCTCGCGATCAGCGCCGCCGGCAGCGCCGACGACTCGACCATCACGTTCGCGAGCGCGGCCCCGAGCCAGATCCCCGGCCAGATGCGCCAGCCGAGCGCGAGCGCCGCGGCGAGCGCGATGCCGGAGGGCGGCCACACCGCCGTCGCGTAGCCGGGCGGGATCGCCAGCGCGAGCGAAAGCCGCGCGGCGATGAAATAGACGCCGGCGACGATGGCGACCTGGACTGCTAGGGGGAGCTTTCGGGCTAGAGCGCCGCTCGACGGCAAGACGGCTGCTGCTCGGTGATCATTGGCGAGCCACCTTACCAGAGCGCGCGCGCCGACGCGCGGCAGGTGTTCGCATGCGACTGCTACGGCAGGACGGCTAGATAAGTTCTCCACGGAGCGGGCCGGCGGGCTGACGCCCGCCGGCCAGCGCCGGCCGTCAGAGCGGCTTGATGTTCGCCGCCGCGGGGCCCTTCTGGCCCTGCGTCACGTCGAACGAGACCTTCTGCCCTTCCTTGAGCGACTTGTAGCCCGAGCCCTGGATCGAGCTGTGGTGCGCGAACAGATCCTTGCCGCCGTCATCCGGCGTGATGAAGCCGAAGCCCTTCGAGTCGTTGAACCACTTCACGGTGCCTGTAGCCATCTTCCCATCCTCAAAACGCGCGGCTATCCGAGCTGCGCTGCGGGCATGATGATCAAGGTTGGAATGGACTGGTACTGGCCGCTTTTGGCGGGTAACGGGTCGGCATTCGCACTGCTTGAGATCTGCGGATCGAACTGTACACCCTCCGATGCCCGGCTACTGCGAGCGGATGCCCTTCTCGCGAATGATCGCGCTCCAGCGCGCATGTTCCGCCCGCACGAAGGCGCCGAATTCGGCCGGCGGGCTGCCGACCGGCTCCGCGCCCAGGGACGCCAGCCGCTCGCGCGCCTCCGGCAGGCGCAGCGCCTTCGCCACCTCGGCGTGCAGCCGCGCCACCACCTCGGGCGGCGTGCCGGCGGGGGCGAAGAGCCCCTGCCAGCCGACCACCTCGTAGCCCGGCACCCCCGATTCCGCCATCGTCGGCAGCCCCGGCTCGAGCGGCGAGCGCTGCGGGCTGGTGACGGCCAGCGCGCGGAGCTTGCCCTGCTTAACGAACGGCATGGTGCCCGGCATGTTCTCGATCATGAACGAGATCTGGCCGCCGACCAGGTCGTTGAGCGCCGG
>DASSPL010000497.1:0-4596 GCA_035699685.1 Burkholderiales bacterium
GGCGCGACGCCGCCGTGGCCCTGTTCCGCATCTCGCAGGAGGCGCTCAACAACGTCGCCAAGCACGCCAACGCCCGCACCGTCTACCTTCGCCTGGAGGCCGACGACGGGCAGATGACCCTCACCATCCGCGACGACGGCAGCGGCTTCGACGCCGCCGCGGCCGAGGCGCGCGCCAGCCGGCTCGGCATGACGACCATGAAGGAGCGCATAGTCGCAGCGGGGGGGTCCCTGAAGGTAGAAAGCGCGCCGGGGAAAGGGACTACACTAACCGCCCGGGTACCCTTCTAGATGCCGATCCGAATCCTTATCGCCGACGACCACGGCGTGGTCGCCGAGGGCTTGAAGCACCTCATCGAGGCGCAGTCCGACCTGCAGGTGCTCGCCATCGTCCCCGATGGCCGCGAGGCGGTGCGCGTAGCGCGCGAGGTGCAGCCCGACGTGGTGCTGATGGACCTGTCCATGCCCGAGCTGAACGGCGCCGACGCGACGCGCGCGATCCTGGAGCGCGATCCGAAGTGCAAGGTGATCGTGCTGTCGATGTACGCCGAGCGCGAGTACGTGCGCCGCGCGCTGAAGGCGGGCGCCGCGGGCTACGTGGTGAAGCGCTCCGCGGCCAAGGAAGTGGTCGACGCGATCCGCGCCGTGCACGCCGGGCAGCGCTATCTCAGCCCCCGCGTGGCCGACGTGGTGATCGACGACTACGCCGGCGACGGCAAGGGCGACCTGCTCGAGCGCCTCTCGGCGCGCGAGCGCGAGGTGCTGCAGCTCCTTGCCGAAGGCCGCACCGGCGCCGAGATCGCGGCGCGCCTGTCGCTCTCGCAGAAGACCGTCGAGACCTACCGCGCGCGCCTGGTCGAGAAGCTCGGCATCCGCGACGTCGCCGGCCTGGTCAAGTTCGCCATCCAGCGGGGCCTCGTCTCCCTCGATTAGTCCTTAGTGCACCTCGGCTGCGGTCAGCCAGGCGACCGCTTCGGCTTCCGTGTCGAACACCTTCGCCCGCAAGCCCCGGCTGGCGGCTTCGATCTCCGCGTGGCGATAGCCATTCAAGGTTTCCGTGCTGGTCGGCACAAAGGCCATCTTGAAGCCGGCCGGCACGCCGATGACGCTCATGGCGATGACGATGTCGCGCGCGGCGAGGTGGGCATGCGCAGATCCCTTGCCGATTCCGACAATGAGCACCCGCGTGAATTTGTGCTCGAGCGCGACGGATGCGACGGTCCGATAGCACTCCTGCACTTCGGTAACCGTGCCGCTGCCGACATGCGCGCGGATGTACGCGCCCGCGTGATGCACTACGCATTCCGGGTGGGGGTTGGCGAGCTGCATTCCCCGAACCCGAGCAAAGCATGTGCCGTCACGCGGCCTATGGTAAGAAGGCGTCAGGGGGAGGGTCGTCGTGCTCGCAAGTCCAAAATACGCTTTCAAAGAAGCCCTGATTCACACTGCACCGGAGGAGACAGGGGTTTACGCGCTCTACTTCGGTGCCGATATCCTTTACGTCGGCAGCGCCCGCGGCCGGGGCGTCAATAACCCCGAAAGCCTTAGAGGGCGCCTCCTGGCGCACCTTTTCGGCGAGCTGAAGCCCGACGTAGCCACGCACTATCGCTGGCAGATCCACGCGGCTCCTGACGTCCGCCTTGCGGAGATCCTCGACGCCCTGGGCGCTGACCGTCCACCGTACAACAACGGCACGGCCCGGACCTAGCCTCGCGGCACGACGTGCGCAGGCGCCGTATTGGGCGTAGCCTTGCCATCCGATGCCTTCCCAACGTCTGCGCGTGGTCAACAGCGGCGAGGACCGGCCGAAGCGGCACCGGCTGCGCGTGCTGGTTGCCGACGACGACCGCGACACCGCCGTCATGCTCGCCGCCATCCTGCGCGACGAAGGCGACGAGGTTCACACGGTGCTGCGCGGCGACGAGGTCCTCGACGTGGTGCGCCTCTTCCGCCCCGATGCGGTGATCCTCGACCTCAACCTGCCGGGAATGAGCGGCTACGCCCTCGCGCACGAGATCCGCGAGCGGCACGGCGCCGTGGCGCCGATGCTGATCGCGATCTCCGGCGTATGGAAGGACACGGGCGAGCGGCTGGCGGGCCAGGCGATGGGCTTTGACCATTACCTGGTCAAGCCTTGCGACCCGAAGCAGGTGCTCGCGATCCTCGAGCGGCGGCGAGCCGGCGAGGCCGACGACAAGGTGGTCGGCGAGTAGCGCCGGGTCCCTACGCCGCGGCGGGGCCGCCCGCGTCGCTGCCCGCGGCGAGCGGCTCGATGAGCTCGAACAGCTGCGCCGGGGCGAAGGGCTTCGCCAGGTGGTGGTCGAAGCCGGCCAGCGTGGCTAGGATCTTGTCCGCCGATTTCTTCCAGCCGGTGACCGCGACGAGCAGCGGCCGCTCCTTGCCGTAGATCTGCCGGATCTCGCGCGCCACGTCGTAGCCGGTCATGCCGGGCATGCCGATGTCGATCAGCGCCACGTCGGGATCGAAGTCGCGCACCATGCGCAGCACTTCGGAACCGCGGTAGACCTCGCGCACCTGGTGGCCTTCGTCCGCGAGCAGCAGCGCCAGCGTCGCGACCTGGTCGCGCTCGTCGTCGGCGACGAGGACGCGCAGCCGCCGCCGGCTGGGTGCCAGCGAACCTGCGGCAGGCGTCGGATGCTTGGCTACCACGGCGCGCATGGTACGGGGGTCTGTGCGATTTCGCTTGCGCAAACGCCGACTATCCATAGTCGCGAAGTCGCAGGCACCGTATTTTCCTGTCACCGATCTACTACAGCTGACGCCACAACGCGACAGGGAAACGGGCGCCGCGCGCCGCGGGTGCGCTGAGAGACGATGTAGTTCAAAAAACGACACTCAACTCGGTGCCTTTCTACAAGGGGCGCAGGGTATCTTTCGACGGTTTGCATCCGGATTAGAACAGGGGAGCGCCGAGTGAATTTGCCCGTAAAAGACGCCGAAAGCAGCGCCATTGGACACGCCGAGGAGCTGACCGCCATCTATGGCGCGCTGGTCGCCCTCCGGCGGGGTGACACGGCCGCGAAGCTGCCGATCCAGGGGAGCCCGGCCTTCAGCAAGGTCGCGGACGTATTCAACGATCTGGTCGAGCAGAACGTCGCCATGGCCGAGGAGCTGGCCAAGCTGTCCCAGGCGGTCGGCAAGGAAGGCAAGCTCAAGCGGCGCGCGGCGCTGCCGCAGGCGCGGGGCTTCTGGGCGCAATCGGTGGAGAACATCAACGCGCTGATCGACGACCTGGTCCACCCGACCAACGAGGCGGCGCGCGTGATCGGCGCGGTGGCGCAGGGCGACCTGTCCAAGTCGATGGCGCTCGAGATCGACGGCCGCCCGCTCGAGGGCGAGTTTTTGCGCAACGCGAAGACCATCAACAAGATGGTGGAGCAGCTCGGCAACTTCGCGGCGGAAGTGACGCGGGTGGCGCGCGAGGTGGGCACGGAAGGCAAGCTCGGCGGCCAGGCCAAGGTGAAGGGCGTGGCCGGCGTGTGGAAGGACCTCACGGACAACGTGAACTCGATGGCCGGCAACCTGACCTCCCAGGTGCGCAACATCGCGGACGTGACCACGGCGGTGGCCAAGGGCGACCTGTCGAAGAAGATCGAAGTGGACGTGAAGGGCGAGTTCCTAACGCTGAAGTCGACCATCAACACGATGGTGGACCAGCTCCGCTCGTTCGCGGCGGAAGTAACGCGGGTGGCGACCGAGGTGGGAACCGAAGGCAAGCTCGGCGGACAGGCGGACGTACAGGGTGTTGCCGGCACCTGGAAAGACCTCACCGACAACGTGAACTCGATGGCGTCCAACCTCACCTCGCAGGTGCGCAACATCGCCGACGTGACCACTGCGGTGGCGAAGGGCGACCTTTCCAAGAAGATCGAAGTGGACGTGAAGGGCGAGTTCCTGACCCTCAAGTCGACCATCAACAAGATGGTGGAGCAGCTCGGCAACTTCTCGGCCGAGGTGACGCGGGTGGCGCGCGAGGTGGGCACGGAAGGCAAGCTCGGCGGCCAGGCGAAGGTGAAGGGCGTGGCGGGCACGTGGAAGGACCTGACCGACTCCGTGAACTCGATGGCCGGCAACCTTACGGCGCAGGTGCGCAACATCGCCGACGTAACGACCGCGGTGGCGAAGGGAGACCTCTCGAAGAAGATCGAGGTGGACGTGAAGGGCGAGTTCCAGGCCCTCAAGTCCACGATCAACACGATGGTGGACCAGCTGCGCTCCTTCGCCTCGGAAGTGACGCGGGTGGCGCGCGAGGTGGGCTCGGACGGAATTCTCGGCGGCCAGGCGCGAGTCGAGGGTGTGTCCGGCACGTGGAAGGACCTGACCGAGTCGGTGAACTTCATGGCCGGCAACCTCACCTCCCAGGTGCGCAACATCGCCGACGTGACGAAGGCGGTGGCGGCGGGTGACCTCTCGAAAAAGATCACCGTCGACGTCAAGGGAGAAGTTTTGGAACTGAAAAGCACCATCAATACGATGGTGGACCAGCTGCGCTCCTTCGCCTCGGAAGTGACGCGGGTGGCGCGCGAGGTGGGCTCGGACGGAATTCTCGGCGGCCAGGCGCGAGTCGAGGGTGTGT